>NZ_JBAKAZ010000015.1:0-60436 GCF_038155185.1 Psychromonas aquatilis | reverse complement strand
CTGTGCTATCGAGATTGGACAAATTTGGAAACTTAATTAACGGAATTGGTATTATCGTGATGCAATTAAACAAGCATTGGCTACCAAACACCAAAAAACACTTAGTATAGGTTCTAATTGGACTAAAAAAGAGCTCGAAGAATCTGAATTAGAAGGCAGCGCCTTTGAAGGTTTTAAACGTAGTGCATGGCCAATGTTTGAAATGATGCAGGCTCGAATCAATTACCAAGGCTGGCCTTTGATGATTGATAATGTTTTATTAGAGATTGAATCTGATAATGAAAGCTTTGAGTTTGATGGTGTGGTTTATGTCAGCTTAGATGACGCAGTTGTTCATGCAGTAAAAACATTCTTTTTAGATGAAGCATTATTTACAAGAGTGTTAAGTGTGTTGGGCAAGAATAAATTTAGCCAAGCTATCCGCTTATGTCGTCTATACCCTAATCTAACAGCAAAAACACGCGAAGAAGTTTTTTTAGAAATCTTAGATAGTATTGGAATTTAGTCAATTTAAACTATTTTGTAGGAGCATAAAATGCCGGAAAACAATGAAGTAAAAAATAATAAGAATAAAAAGCTAAGTGAGCAAGAGATGCAAGATTGGTTGGATAATGTTCATTTTGGTAGCTGTTGCAGTGACCCGCTAGATCAACCGTCAACTAAGCAAGAAAGATGTAGCACTTCAAATAAAGAGAATAAAGCAGCTAAATAATAGGTACTCTAATTCTATAGAACTACCTATTCTTGTTTTTTTGCAATTTTATATTTTGTATAAATAAAACTAGTAACCCACCAATTAAGCCCCAAATAACTGAGTTTAAGCCCCATAAAGAGAGTGGTGAGGCCGTTATAAGTAATGTAACGACAGCGGCTTCATTGACCTGTGAAGATTCACTATTGACGCTGTGTTGTAAACTATGGACGATAGTTCCAAACAAAGCTAAACCGGCTAAAGTTAAAATTAATGATTTAGGTAATAGGGCAAACCAAGCAATAATGTAAGCAGCAAAAAAACCTAAAATAATATAAAAAATACCGCCCCACACAGACGCCCAATAACGATTACTTGGGTTTTTATGAACATCTTCAGTCATGCAGATAGAAGCACTAATTGCAGCTAAGTTAAGTGCAAAGCTACCAAAACAAGCAAATACAATATTAAATAATCCGGTTATCGATAAAATATGCTTAATAGGAGCTTGGTAACCAAAGCTTTGTAACATCGCAATGCCCGGTAAATTTTGCACTGCTGTCGTGACAATAAAGAGCGGTAAGCTAATGCCTACAAGAACGCTTAATGAAAAATCTGGTTGTATAAACTGCCATTCACTCCATTGCCACTCAATATGTTCTGCTTTAATGAGTTGAAGTTGCCATGCTAAGAAAACTGAGCTCGTAATGACAATAATTAAGGCCCATTGTGGGACAAAACGTTTTGCTAATAAATAACAAACAAACATTGGAATAGCTAACGTTGGTTGTAGATTCATTTGTTCAAACACCGACACTCCGAAGCTTAATAAAATGCCTGCTAACATGGCAGAGGCTAGCTGTGGAGGGATCCATTTAAATATTTTATTAATAGGTATTAAAAATGGGAAGATAAACAGCATGATTGCACAAATAATAAAACCAGCAACGGCTTGTTCTAATGTAAAGCCTTGTGAGTTACCAAGGAGTAGTGCAGCTCCTGGTGTAGACCAAGCGATTAAGATAGGTATCCGAAAGTAACATGAGAGGGCAATGCTTAAGATTCCCATGCTAATACCTAACGCGAGAAACCAGCTTGCAACAAGGTTAGCATCGCCTCCAAGATTAATAACTAATTGATAGATCAAAGCCAGTGAACTTGAGAAGCCTACAATTACTGCGACTAATCCACCACTCATTGCTGCAATTATTGAGTTGACCTGTTGCAAAACTGTTTTCATAATATCGTCCGTGCGTTTTAGCGTACAAAAATACAAATTAACATTGGACGTTATAACGCACAAGGTAAATATGTCATACTCTATTAATAAAAAAGTTGCTGTTCAATTAAAAAAAGCACGTTCAAATAAAGGCTGGAGTTTAGATGTAGCCAGTCAACATTGTGGTGTCTCAAAGGCTATGTTAGGACAAATTGAGCGAGGTGAGTCGAGCCCAACCATTGCTAAGCTATGGAATATTGCAACAGGTTTTGAGTTACCTTTATCTGAATTCTTAGATCTTGATGAAAAATTTCACATTAAAGGTTCAGAAGACGCGCAATTAAGCAATATCAAAACTGTTTTTGAATATGATCGCCATACTAAGCTCGAAATGTTTGAGCTTTACTTTGCAGTTGGTTATGAGCAGCGTTCAGATGCCCATCAAAGTGGTGTCATTGAGCATATTATTGTGACAAAAGGTTGTTTGGAGTATTTTGCAGATCAACAATGGACAACTTTGCATAGTGGTGACAAAGCAAAGTTTAAGGCTGATCAAACGCATATCTATCGTAATGTAGGCACAACCCCATTGCATTTTTTTAATATTATTTATTACCCTTAACCTATTTTATTAATGAGGAAACTAAATGAGAGATACGACCATTTATTATTTGGAAATGTTAAAAGAAGAGCAACTGAAAGCCAAACCTATTGTTGAAGGTTTAATGATTATGGAAGCGGAAATTAAGAATTATCGTTTTAATCGATACTTATATTCTTTAGTGGGCGAGCAATGGCAATGGTTTGATAAATTGAATGAATCGGAGCAGGCTTGGAAAGCTTATAGCGAACGGGACAGTTTACGTACTTGGGTTGCTTATTATCAAGGGACGATAGCAGGGTATTTTGAGCTTGAAAAAACAGCTAACCAAGAAGTAGAAATTAAATATTTTGGGTTAAGCCCTGCTTTCATTGGCAAAGGTTTTGGAGGGTATCTATTAACTTATGCGATACAACAAGCCTGGCAGAGTTGCCATGCTAAACGTCTTTGGGTGCATACTTGTAGTTTAGACCATCCCAGTGCATTAGGTAATTATCAAGCCCGTGGATTTACTTTATATCATCAAGAAATTGAGCCTGAGTGATACTCTTTTTCCTTCAAATATTTGTTTTAATAAATATCAACAATAGCTTACAAGAGTGATTATCCAGTGGTAGGATAGCGATTTTTTATGGGGTAAGCTATGCCGGCTGGACTGGGTTTTTTAATCGCGACGTTTTTATGGGGTAGTTCCTTTGTTGCTCTGAAAGCTGCTATTGATGTTTATCCTCCCTCTTTTGTTATTTTTTTACGTATGCTCATTACGTTATTAATTTGCTTATGTCTTTGGCATTGGGTTAAGCGCTTTACATATCAACAAGGGGATTGGAAGTGGCTATTAATGATGTCACTGGCTGAACCTTGCCTGTACTTCTTATTTGAAGGTTATGCAATGCAGTATACTTCTGCTTCTCAAGCGGGAATTATTGTCTCTTGTTTACCTTTGATGGTAGCCTGCCTTGCGTTCTTTTTAATTCAAGAGAAATTGAGTAAAAGTATTATTCTCGGTTTTAGCTTATGTATCACTGGCAGTGTGTTGTTGAGTGTTGTCTCGCCAGATACAGACTATGCGCCTAATCCTTTATTAGGCAATGGTTTAGAGTTTTTAGCGATGCTTTGTGCGGCATTCTATGTTGTTGCTATGAAACACCTTTTAAATCGCTATTCAGCACTTTCATTGATTGCATTACAAGGGTTTTCTGGGACCATTTTCTTTATCCCATTCTTATTCTTTATTGATTTACCTGCGCAGCATGATATCAATGCGCTTTTGAACATTATCTACTTAGGATCTGCGGTAACACTGGGTGCTTATGGTATGTATAACTTTGCATTATCTAAGTCATCGGTGTTAACCGCAGCAGCTTATTCTAACTTAGTCCCTATTTTTGCTTTATTATTATCAGCAATATTATTAAATGAAGTCCTAACAATAGCGCAGTGGTTAAGTATCTTCGTTGTTTTCGTCGGCATTTTAGTAAGCAAGCGACATGCTAGTAATTAGGCTTAATTGATACACTCAGGTCGAATATTATGAATTATCTTGCACATTTACATATAGCAGATCATACAAAAACCAGTTTTACTGGTAACTTTTTAGGTGACTTTGTTAAAGGCGATCCTGAACAACAATTTCCTGTTGATATTGTAAAAGGGATCCGCTTACATCGTTATGTTGATAGCTTTACTGATAAGCACCCACTCGTATTAAAAGCGAAACAACTTTTCCCAAAACAATTAAGGCGTTATGCACCTATTGCATTAGATATGTTTTGGGATCATTGCTTAGCTCGACAGTGGAGTGATTCCCATCACCTATCATTACCTCGTTTCTGTGAATTAGCGGAATTAAAAATAGCTGATGAAACAAGTGATCGTCACATTGTATTGCCGGAAAGGTTTCAACGAGTTAATGGCTGGGTGTGGAAGGATAAATGGCTTGAGTCCTATCAGAAAATAGAAAATATTAACTATGCTTTACAAAGAATGTCTATGCGTAGTGAACGAATGAAACCATTAGCGGAAACGGGTGAAGTATTAATAGAAAACTATGCTGTTTTAAGTGATGTGTTTAAGCCCTTATATAAAGATCTGTTACTGGTTACCGAGCAATTTGTTTTACAGTATAAAAAAGGAGACTAAATAGTCCCCTTTACGATATAAAAATCAACACAAGATGTATCAACAAGACTAAGAGTTAGTCTTCGTTATTAAATAAGTGTGCAATATTTTTAAAGTCAGTTTTTCCTTCAGTAATTTCTTCGATGCTTAAACCTGAAGCTTCATGTGGAAATACTAACCATTCATCTGACTCATGGATGTAGTAATCTGGTACCATTTCCACTGCTTTGTTTTTTGGTTTGTAGTAAGGTGTTGCAATACGCACATCACGAGGCATATTCAAACGCATTACTTCAGTTAACTTTTCCGTTAATGCAACAACACTTCGACCTGAGTCAAATACGTCATCTACAATTAATAAACCATCGTCAGCATTTGCATTCTCAATAATGTAATGTAAACCATGTACTTTGATCGTTTTACTTTGCTTGCCAATTCCGTAGTAAGAAGAAGTACGCACAGCGATATGGTCTGTTTCTACTTTTTTGTAGTCAAAAAATTCTTGAACTGCGATACCAATTGGAGCACCTCCACGCCAAATCCCTACAATAAATTGTGGGCGAAAGCCGCTGTCGTAAACTTGTGCGGCAAGACGAAATGAGTCTTCAAGTAGTTGTTGTGCAGTGATAAAGACTTTTTCAGACATATCATTTTCCTCTGAATTAAATTTAGTAGGACATTTTAAACTAAAAAAAGCATCTGTGCTTACTTTGCGCTATAAAATAGTAAAAAAAGCAGCGTATTTTGAGTAGAAATAAAGAGAGATAAGTTAAGCCCTTGAAATGCCTAGTTTAACAGAATAGATAAATACCTAATATGGAGTGTTATCTATTCTGTTGATGGCGCTTAGCTTTTAAATTGTTACTTGGTTAGTACAATCTTTTCCTTCACTTAATATTTTTAAGTTGCCTAATGTGGTTTGGGCAATACTAGTTAGTGCTTCTTTAGTTAAGAATGCTTGATGGCCAGTAAATATAACATTATGACAAGCTGATAAACGGCGGAAAATATCATCAGAAATGATTTCGCTTGAATGATCACCAAAGAATAATGTTTCTTCATCTTCATAAACGTCTAAACCTAAACCACCAATACGGCCAGATTTCAATGCTTGGATTGCATCATAAGCATTAACCAAACCGCCACGACTTGTGTTGATGATAGTTACTCCATCTTTCATCAGAGCAAAGGTATCTTTGTTTAATAGATGTTTATTATCTTCCATTAATGGACAATGTAAGCTAATAACATCACTGTTTGCGAATAATTCTTCCAAGCTAACATATTCAGCGCCCAGTGCGATTGCATGCTCAGATGGGTAAGGGTCTGATGCTAATATCTTACAGCCAAACCCTTTGAAAATAGCCATAGCAGCGACACCAATTCGGCCTGTTCCAATAATACCGACAGTCTTTCCGTGAAGATTAAAGCCTACTAAACCTTCCAAAGAGAAGTTGGCATCTCGTGTACGCTGGTATGCTTTATGAGTTCTACGGTTAATCGTCATTAATAGTGCAATGGCATGTTCAGCAACGGCTTCTGGTGAGTAAGCTGGCACACGGACAATATTAATATCTAATTTTTTTGCACACTTTAAATCAACATTATTAAAGCCCGCACATCGCATGGCAATGTGTTTAACACCTAATTCATGTAACTTAGTTAAGACAGGCTCACTTAAATCATCATTTACAAATGCGCACACCGCATCAAAACCGGCGGCGAGTGATGCTGTTTGTATGTTTAGTTGAGTATCAAAAAAATCGATGCTAATTGGATCTGAGATAAGTGGTTTGAAATGTTGAATATCATAACTACGAGAACTAAACATTGCGACTTTCATAAAATGGGCTCCATGTTGGTAAAACTGTTTAATTTATAATTATTTTAAATAGTAACAGTATTAAGAAAGGTTTTATTGTTTTTCTAATACGGTTATTCTACGGATTGTTTTTTTATATAAATATTATTTTTGTGATTAAAAGCATGTTTATTGATATTTATTAATAAACAGGCTTTTTTTAAATTTAGTAACAAATGCAATTTTTAGGTAAAAAGGGCGGTCTGTTATTGATGGGAACTTTTTTTAGATAAATCTATCCATCTTTATTGTGAACGTATTCATGTTGTTAAGCTTTCTGGAGTAATAATGCCCATCATCAAGTCTTATCTATTATATTTAATTGTATTTTTTACTTTTTCTTCCAGTGCCTTTGCACAAGCACCTGAAACAGGGTGGCTAACTAATGCCAACCATCCCCCAGTGAAAGTAAATCTACAATTAACTGGGCAAATTGAGGATAACTCCGTCAATGCGATATTGAATGTGAGCTTGGATGAAGGCTGGAAAACCTATTGGAGATCTCCTGGTGAAGGAGGTGTAGCACCAACGTTTGAATGGCAGCCTCATTCAACTAATATTAGTAGTATTGATTGGTCTTGGCCAACACCTAAACGTTACCCTGTTTTAGGGGTTGAAACTGTGGGTTATAAAGATCAAATACACTTTCCTATTAAACTACACCTTAATGATGCAAATGAAGTGACTGTATTAAACGGTACATTGACGCTTGCTTCGTGCACAACTATCTGTGTATTAACCGATTATGAAGTTGATTTAAGCTTTTTTCCGGGCGCTTTAAGTCTTGACCAAGATGTTGCTTTTGCTTATGCCCAAGCGGTGAGTAGTGTGCCTATTGTGGTTGGCGAAAGTGCAATTAAGGCTAAAAATAATAATGCTAATATTACTAGTCTTATCAGTTCATGGGATCAAATCAATCAAAAAATCGTTGTTCAGTTAACCAGTCAAGTAGCATGGCAGCAGCCAGATTTATTTATTGATAGTAGCAATCCTGAACTAGACAATGTGTTTTATTCAAAACCTACTATTTCAGTCTCAGATAAGACAGTGACAGCCAGTTTTTCTGCAAGTAGTTGGGCTGGTGATGTTGACCTGAAGAAAGCAACAATGAATATTACTGTTGTTGACCAAGGTGTTGCGGTTGAAGTGGCGACAACCTTAGGTAACCAACCTATCATATACGATGGCGATTCTATTCTATCTATTTTCTTAATTGCACTGTTAGGTGGCTTGATTTTAAATATTATGCCTTGCGTTTTACCTGTTTTAGGCATGAAGCTAAGCTCTGTCCTTGGTGCTAGTGATGGTAAGCGCTCGCAAATTAGAAAACAATTTATAGCATCCAGTGTTGGTATTATTAGCTCATTTTGGTTATTAGCTGCATTTCTGATGGTGCTTAAACTTTCGGGTGAAGCGTTAGGTTGGGGAATTCAATTTCAAAATCCTTACTTTATCGGGTTTATGGTTATTGTCACGGCAATATTCACAGCTAATATGCTCGGGTTATTTGAGATTCAACTCCCTTCCTCTGTACAAACTTGGTTAGCAACAAAAGGTGGCCACTCCTATCTAGGGCATTATTTACAAGGTATGTTTGCTACATTGCTGGCGACGCCTTGTAGTGCTCCATTCTTAGGCACGGCTGTTGCTTTTGCTTTGGGGGCGTCAGTATGGCAATTGTTTGCTGTATTTACTGCTCTTGGGTTAGGTATGGCTTTACCTTGGTTATTGATTGCAATATTTCCTAGTATCGCATTGTTGATACCTAAACCTGGTAAATGGATGGGGAGCGTTAAGGGCTTTTTTGCTTTATTAATTCTTGCCACTTGCCTTTGGTTAGTGAGCTTATTAAGTAGCTTTATTGGTATTTTTTATGCTTCTTTAATTGCCTTGTTTATCTTATCTATTTTTGCTGTTTTAACGCTTAAAAAATACGGTGCCCGTCTCTTTTTCATTCGTACTGGCGTCTTTTTAATCATTACAGCCTTTGCTTTAATTGTGGCTAGTTTGACCTCTGCTTACTGGAGCACACCTTTAAAAGATGACATTCCTTGGGTTCCTCTTGATTCACAACTGATAGAGCAGGAAGTCGCGCAAGGCCATGTTGTTTTTGTTGATGTTACCGCGCAATGGTGTGTTACCTGTAAAGCAAATAAAATCGGGGTGTTATTACAAGAGCCTGTTTCTTCTGCTTTACAAGAAGAGGGGGTGATTGCCATGAGTGGCGATTGGACAGTACGTTCCGATAGTGTGACTGCTTATTTACAATCGTTTAACCGCTATGGCGTTCCTTTTAATATTGTATATGGTCCTGGCGCACCTAATGGTATTGAGTTATCAACCATTCTAAATAGTGATGATGTTATAAATGCGATACAGAAAGCAAAAGGGCAGTAAAATGACAGAAGAAAATAAAAGTAAAAAGACTTGGTTCTCACGTATTAAATCAATTGCTCTTTATGTTTTTTTTGCCTTGGCATTAGGCTGGGGAGTGGATTTTTGGCGTGCTCAATCAATTGTGTCAGGCAAGGCTCCTGAGTTAATTGCGACTAGTGTACAAGGTGAAAATATTGATTTGATCGCAATGAGCCAAGATAAGCCGGTAATGGTTTATTTTTGGGCTACTTGGTGCAGTGTTTGTAGCTTTGTGTCCCCGTCGGTAGATTTTGTTGATAATCAGATGCAGGTTGTTTCTGTGGCCTTAAATTCCGGAGGGAATGAGCGAGTAGCACAGTACCTTAGCGCTAAAGATTATGATTTTACTGTTGTAAATGATGAAAAAGGTCACATTGGAAAAGCATGGGAAATTAGTCTGACGCCAACGATCATTGTTGTTGATAAAGGGGTTATCACGTCGGTAACAACTGGTTTTACAAGTCCTTTTGGCATGTGGGCGAGAATGCTGTTTAGTTAAAAAATAAACTAACTTTAACTTACGTTGGTCAATAGCAGTAATAGATGAGTGATTATTAATGTTTTGTGTTAATAATTAAAAAAGCCAATTTATAATTAAATTGGCTTTTTTGGTATTAGGTTAATTAATTATTTTTAATCGTCTAATGTTGGTCCAGCATGCAGTAACACTTTACCTTCTTCCTTGTCTGTATAGCGATCAAAGTTTTCGATAAATAAGTGTGCTAATTTTTCTGCTTTTGTCTGCCATTCTTGTGCATTAGCGTAAGTATCTCGAGGATCTAAGATCGCACTGTCTACATTAGGTAATGCAGTAGGAACTGCTAAATTAAAGATAGGAATTGTTTTGGTTTCAGCCTTTTCAATTGAACCATCTAAGATAGCGTCAATAATGCCACGAGTATCTTTTATCGAGATACGTTTACCAGAGCCATTCCATCCAGTGTTTACTAAGTAAGCTTCTGCACCACAAGCTTCCATTCGTTTCACTAATTGTTGTGCATATTGTGTTGGATGAAGCATTAAAAATGCTGCACCAAAACAAGCTGAAAATGTCGGTGTTGGTTCTGTAATACCTCGTTCAGTACCAGCTAACTTAGCCGTAAACCCAGATAAGAAATGATATTGAGTTTGCGCTTTATCCAGTTTTGAGACAGGTGGTAATACCCCAAAAGCATCTGCTGTTAAGAAGATCACTTTTTTAGCGTGGCCGCCTTTAGAGACTGGTTTGACTATATTTTCGATATGATGGATTGGGTAAGATACACGCCCATTTTCAGTCTTGCTTGCATCGTCATAATCCACTACACCTCGCTCATCAAACACAACGTTTTCAAGTAGTGCATCTCGCTTGATTGCACCAAATATATCCGGCTCAGCTTCAGCGCTTAGGCGGATAGTTTTAGCGTAACAGCCTCCTTCAAAGTTAAATACACCTTCATCATCCCAACCGTGCTCATCATCACCAATTAGCGCTCGTTTAGGATCTGTTGAAAGAGTTGTTTTGCCTGTGCCAGATAAACCAAAGAAAATAGCAGTATCATCAGCTTGACCAATATTTGCTGAGCAATGCATTGATGCCATTCCATTCAGCGGTAATAAGTAGTTCATGACAGAAAATAGGCCTTTTTTCATTTCCCCGCCATACCAAGTACCACCGATAAGCTGCACTTTTTCAGTCAGATTGAATGCAACAAAATTCTCTGAATTTAAGCCTTGTTCTTGCCAGTTAGGGTTATTTGTTTTGGAACCATTCATGACTACAAAATCTGGCTCAAAATCGATAAGCTCATCTTCTGTTGGACGAATAAACATGTTTTTAACAAAGTGTGCCTGCCAAGCCACTTCCATAATAAAACGTACTTTTAATCGAGAGTTAATATTGGCACCACAATAAGCATCCACAACAAACAGTTTTTTACCAGATAACTGTTCAGTCACTGTGTTTTTTAATTGCTCCCATGTTGCTTGGTCGATAGCTTTATTGTCATTTTTGCCTTGATCACTCCACCAGATGGTATCTCGTGTTGTATCATCTTTAACAATATACTTATCTTTAGGAGAGCGCCCTGTGAAGATACCAGTGTCAACAGCAACTGTGCCATTACTAGTAATTACCCCTTTCTCACAACCACTCAGTGAGTCTTGAGTCTCTTCAGCAAATAAGACTTCATAACTTGGGTTATAAATTACTTCTGATGCACTGTTAATTCCGTATTGTTGTAATTGTGTTGCAGATAGCTTGGTTGAGGACATAACTTACTCTCTTCTTTATATTTTATTGATAAAGCGTGAATAGGAGAGGTAAGAATAAGTGAAACGCAATAAATTAAGTGGGATCAGTTTCTAATTTATAGGGGAAAAACCATAACCCATGGAGGGTTATGGTAATTTTGTGATGCAGGGTTCATTAAAATGAAATTTAGTGTTTTTGGTCCGTTGCAGTAAATAAAATTTGCAAGTCTTGCTCTTTAAAAGAGTAAGTTGTTGCACAATACTCACAGCGCATTTCAATACTTTCTTGTTCTTCTAAAATTTCTTTTATCTCAGTTGGATCTAAAGACGCTAAAGACGATAAACAACGTTCTTTAGAACACCCACATTTAAAGCTAATTGGTTGTGTTTCAAATAAACGAACTTGCTCTTGGTGATATAAACGAAACAGTAACTCATCATTTTTTAACGTATAAATTTCTTCAGCTTTGATCGTTGATGCTAAAGCACATACATGTGCAAAATCTTCTTCGTGGTTTTCACTACTTGCAGGTAATGTTTGAATCAATAAGCCCGCTGCTTGTTTAGGCGATGATTGACTGTCTGCAAATAAGCTTATTTTAGTTGCAAGTTGCTCAGATTGGACAAAGTAATCCTCTAAACAAGCGGCCAATGTTGCTTTTTCTAATGCCACTATGCCTTGGTAACGCTCTCCATTTTCAGGGGTGATTGTAATCATTAGATTACCTTTACCAATTAATTCTAAAAATGAAAGACCTGTGGTATCACCTTTCCAGCGTGCCGTTCCTCTAACTTCTAAATCTTGATTCGCATTAATCACTGCCATACTTAAAGGACCATCGCCTTGGATTTGTACGGTGATTTTTCCTTCAAATTTTAGAGTTGCCGTTAATAAACTTGTGGCAATCAACAGCTCCCCAATTGTATTAGCGACTTCAGCAGGGTAATCATGGTTATCAATACATTGTTGAAATGCTTGATGAGCTTGGGCAATTTCCCCACGAATTTCAAAATCATCAAATAGGAAACGTTGTATTTGGTCTGTCATAAGTTCTCTCAATATTAATTTTTGCAGCGATTAATCAAATTTTGCTGTGTTACGTTGCGTTTTAGCTTGTATAAGCTCACGCCGTTCTTTTTTATTTGGTTTGCGATCTGGGTGCGGTGCATTTTGCAAACTTAACTTTCTAAGTACTTGGTATTGTTCTCGTTTAATAATGCTTTTTTCAGTCTCTTTATAAAGTGTTTGAGCAATCGGTGCACCTCTACGTTGATCTGAAATTGCTTCAATAGTGATTTCAAATAATTGCTCTCCTTGTCGAAGAGAGAGTAGTGCGCCTATTTCAACCATTTTACTTGCTTTACAGCGTTGGCCGTTATAATGGACTTTGCCACCCTGTACCATATCACGAGCAATGCTTCGGGTTTTGTAAAAACGAGCTGCCCATAGCCATTTATCTAGTCTAACTGTTAGCGTTGTCATCATCGCCTCGTTTTATAAATGAATTAGAGTGTAGCAAAATGCTACTATTTGCCAAAATAAAAGAAAAGAGTGAACTGAGCCATAATAAATGGGGTCATAAATGCATAAAACAAGGTACACTTGATGCATAATACCGTATTAAATATTACTATTTATTTGTGATTTGTATATTCATGACTTATTAAATTACTTATTATCGGTGTTGTTTAATATTAATAATTTGTATAACAAGAAGATAAAGATAAAATGTAATCATTAACAGTTAATGATTTAGTGACAGGAATAAATAAGAATACCGATGATCTCTCAACTTCCTAAAATTACATTAGCCATATTATGCGCTTTTATTGCTTATCAAGCTGCTCTATTAACATGGGGGTTATACCCTGTAAAAAAACAATCTTATACATGGACCCCAGCGACAAATACAACCAAAAATGATGATAATAGCGAGCAATTAACCACTAAATTATTACAAGAACAGCATTTATTCGGACAGTTTGTCGGCGAAAGAAAGGTACAAGGAAAAACCACTGATGCCCCTAGAACCAAGCTTAAGTTAACCTTGGTAGGTATTATTGCTGCGACAGAGCCTGCTTACTCAAGTGTTATTATCGAATACAAAAACTCACAAGACAGTTATTTTATCGACTCTGATATTCCTGGAACGGGAGCAAGAGTCTCCGAGATATACCAGGACCGTATTATCATTGTCGTAGATGGTGAAGCACAAACCTTAGTGCTTGATGGTCTAGAAAAAGATATTGAACGAATGGACAGAGTAGAAAGAGGGCAAACGGTATTATCTAGACCAGATAAATCTAAAAAAATTGAGTTAGATAGAAACTCTTTAATTGATAACCCCGCTAAATTGCTTGATTACATTAAAATTTCGCCAGTAAGAGAGGGTAATGTCGTGAAAGGCTACCGTGTTAATCCAGGTAAAGATCCTGAACTTTTTGAAGAAGCAGGCTTAATTGCAGGTGATTTAGCCATTGAGTTAAACGGTGTTGATTTAACCAATACAGCAGAAGCGGTTGGCTTGATGAAAGAGTTTCCTACCATGACAGATATTAGCTTAACGGTTGATCGTGATGGTGAAATAAACGAATTGTTCTTTAGTATTCCATAGTATATAAAAATTGTTATCTAAAGTTAGCTTGTGATAAATAATATAATAAAACAGAAGGTTGTTGTAATGAGTTTAGGGATAAAGAAAAAATTGGCAGGTATGTTAGCAGCCAGTGTTTTTATTTTATTTTCACAGTCTACAGTAGTGCAAGCAGCAGAGTACTCCGCTAGTTTCAAAAATGCAGATCTGAATGAATTTATTAATATTGTAGGTAAAAATCTTAATAAAACCATTGTCTTAGACCCTGCTGTGCGCGGGAAAATTAATGTTCGTAGTTATGATTTATTAAATGAACAGCAATATTATCAATTCTTTTTAAATGTCCTAGAGGTTTACGGCTTTGCTGTTGTGGAAATGGACAATGGCATTTTGAAAGTGATTAAAGCTAAGGATGCAAAAGTTGCTGCGATTCCTGTTGTGGATAATGGCACACAATATAAAGGTGATGAAATGGTCACCCGAGTGGTGCCTGTTATTAATGTGTCAGTGAGAGAGCTTGCTCCTTTATTGCGTCAACTTAATGACAGTGCTGGTGGCGGTAATGTTGTTCACTATGACCCTTCAAACGTTATTATGATCACAGGTAGAGCTTCTGTTGTTAATCGACTGGTGAATATTATTCAGCGCGTAGATAAAGCAGGCGACCAAGAAGTTGATATTGTAAAACTTCAGTTTGCTAGTGCCTTAGACATGGTAAATATGATCAACTCAATCCAAGAAACACCAAGCACATCTAAAACATCTACTAGCAGTGTACTCAAGCCGCGCTTAGTTGCAGATGAAAGAACTAACTCGGTAATTATTAGTGGTGAGCCTAAAAGCCGCGCTCGTGTTATTAAATTAGTGAAATCTTTAGATGATGAGTTAAAAAATAACGGTAATACACGTGTTTTTTACCTGAAATATGCGAATGCAAAAGAAGTCGTAGATGTATTGAATGGTGTGAGTAAAGGGATTGAAGAAACTGTAGGTAAAAGTGCTGGTGCCTCTAATGCGAGTAAACAATCGTCATTGAATATTCAAGCTCATGCAGGGACTAATTCCATTGTCATTTCTGCTCAACCGGCATTAATGTCTTCGCTTAGCAGTATCATTCGTCAACTTGATATTAGGCGTGCTCAAGTATTAGTTGAAGCGATTGTGGTGGAGGTATCAGAAGGCAGTGGTATTAACCTGAGCGTACAGTGGGCTTCTACTTCAGCTGGTGGAACACAGTTTAACGACAATGGTATTTCTACGAGTGAAATTATTACTGGTGCTTACCAAGTGGATAACGACGAAGATGATCTAACAGATGTTATTGATTCTTTATCTTCACTGGCTGGTGGTATCGCTGGTTTCGTTGGTAATGATTGGGGGGTAATACTACAAGCCCTTAGTACGACAACGGGATCAAATATATTAGCAACTCCAAGTTTAACGACTTTGGATAATCAAGAAGCGAGTTTTATTGTTGGTGATGAAGTACCAGTATTGACGGGGTCAACGTCAAGCTCGTCTAATGATAATCCATTCCAAACTATTGAACGTCGTGAGGTGGGAATAAAGTTAAAGGTAACACCGCAAATTAACGAAGGTGATTCTGTGCAGATGGAAATCGAACAGGAAGTGTCTAATATCCAAGGCCAAACTTCTGTTGATGTTATTTTTGCAACTCGTTCAGTTAAAACTACCGTTTTAGCTAAATCAGGTGAAACGATTGTTATTGGTGGGTTAATTGATGAAGCAGTTAATGAAACCGTAGATAAAGTGCCTTTATTGGGTGATATTCCTTACTTAGGGCAGCTATTTAGATCGACTAAGAGTAGTACTGAAAAGCGTAATTTAATGATCTTTATTCGCCCAACTATTATTCGTGACGATCAAACTATGTTGGAATTGAGTCAACGTAAATATGGATTGATTCGCCAAGTTCAATTAGGTCAAGCAGTTGATGGTATCGAGTTAATGCCAGACTCTAATGTGCCATTATTACCAGAATGGGGCCAGCCAGTTGAAATAGACCCTTATACCTTTAAAGAAGGCAGTGAGTCTAATCAAGCAGTCGTGGATTTTGAATTAGAGCAAGCAAAACAACAAGCTGAAGCATTACAATAAAAGTTGGATTGGGTAATATGAACGATTTAAGTGACCTTGACGTCATTGAACAAGCTGACAATATAGAGTTTACGCCTTCAGGGCAGTTACCCTTCGCTTTTTCTAAAAAACATGAATTAGTGATGTCGCATGAAGGCAGAAACAGTCAATTGTGTTTTAAACAAACACCGAGTGTCGATTTATTGATTGAGGCGCGTCGTGTGATTGGCCATGCTTTTACGACTAAGCTGGTGGATAGTGACGTTTTTAATCGATTAGTTGCTAAGGCGTATCAATCTTCTACTTTAGAAGCTCAGCAACTAATGCAAGATTTAGGGGATGACGATCTGTTTACCTTAGCGGATGAGTTGCCTAGTGATGAAGACTTGCTAGAAGCTGAAGATGACGCGCCGATTATTAAGTTGATTAACGCCATGCTAGGGGAGGCCATTAAAGAAGAAGCTTCTGATATTCATATTGAAACCTTTGAACAATCTTTAATTATTCGTTTTCGTATTGATGGTGTCTTACGTGAAATATTAAAACCTCAGCGTAAACTTGCTTCGTTACTCGTTTCACGTATTAAAGTAATGGCAAAATTGGATATTGCTGAAAAACGTATTCCTCAAGATGGACGTATTTCATTACGCATTGGTGGGCGAGCAGTTGATGTGCGTGTTTCTACTATGCCTGCAAGTCATGGTGAGCGTGTGGTATTACGTTTATTGGATAAAAACGCAGTTAAATTAGAGCTTGCAACATTAGGCATGACCAAACAAAACCATGTTTTATTGCAAAGTCTGTTGCATAAACCACACGGTATCATCTTAGTCACAGGACCAACGGGGTCAGGTAAAAGTACGACGCTTTACGCTGGTCTATTAGAAATCAATTCGAAAGATAGAAATATATTAACCGTTGAAGATCCAATTGAGTACGCGATCGATGGTATTGGGCAAACGCAAGTTAATACTAAAGTTGATATGACATTTGCGCGCGGCTTACGCGCTATTTTACGTCAAGATCCTGACGTGGTAATGATTGGTGAAATACGTGATATCGAAACGGCAGAAATTGCCGTACAAGCCAGTTTAACCGGACACTTAGTATTATCTACTTTACACACCAATACCGCTGTAGGTGCCGTTACCCGTTTGCATGATATGGGGGTTGAGCCATTTCTTTTGTCATCTAGTGTTCTCGGTGTATTAGCACAACGTTTAGTACGTCGGTTATGCGCTCAATGTAAGCAGGCTCATCCTGCTACAACTCCAGAAAAAGAGATCCTTGGGGTTGAGAGTAATGAGCAAGCGATTGTTTACCGTCCTGTGGGATGTCAGCATTGTAATCACTCTGGTTATCGCGGGCGTACAGGAATACATGAGCTACTTGTTGTTAACGAAAAAGTACGTGAGTTAATACATATAGGCGCCGGTGAGCAAGCCATTGAACGTGAAATACGTCAAACCTCAAAAAGTATCCGTGAAGATGGAATACAAAAAGTGTTGTCAGGGCAAACTACGCTTGAAGAAATTCTACGTGTAACAAGAGAGGACTAATTTGGCTACTTTTACATACAA
Organism: Psychromonas aquatilis; assembly: GCF_038155185.1. NCBI lineage: Bacteria > Pseudomonadati > Pseudomonadota > Gammaproteobacteria > Alteromonadales > Psychromonadaceae > Psychromonas > Psychromonas aquatilis. The sequence goes on along the minus strand of NZ_JBAKAZ010000015.1, from coordinate 43,025 downwards.
GGCACTAGATGCTAAAGGTAAACAAAAAAAAGGAACTGAAGAAGCTGACTCTGCCCGTATGTTGCGCCAACACTTGCGTAACAAAGGCTTAACGCCTATCGAAGTCGATAGCATCGCCTCGAAACGTAAAAAATCTAATAATAGCTTTATTCAAAGCAAGATAAAAACGGCTGACCTAGCTTTAATAACTCGTCAACTATCAACTTTAGTTGCTTCAGGTATTCCGATTGAAGAGTCATTACAGGCAGTTGCAGACCAGTGTGATAAACCAAAAATAAAAACCATGATTCAATCTGTTCGTGGTGGTGTTATTGAAGGTTATAGTCTTGCTGATAGTATGCGTAACTACCCAACCATCTTCGATAACTTATTTTGTGCAATGGTTGCTGCCGGTGAGAAATCAGGCCATTTAGAGAAAGTATTGGACAGGCTGGCTGATTATGCAGAGCAACGTCAAGAAATGAAAAGCAAAATGATGCAAGCCTTGATTTACCCTATCGTTTTAACCTTGGTTGCTATTTCAGTTGTGGCGATTCTATTAACTTCTGTTGTGCCGCAAGTAGTTGGGCAGTTTGAACATATGGGGGCTGATTTACCTCGCTCTACACAATTCTTGATTGCTACAAGTGATGCTTTGAGCGCCTATGGCTTGTATTTTGTGGTTATTTGCCTTTTGGCTTTATTGCTATTTAGCCAATATCTTAAAAAAGCCAAGAATCAGTTAAAATTCGATCGTTTATTATTAAATATTCCCGTGGTGGGGAAGGTAGTAAATGAATTGAATACTGCGCGTTTTGCACGTACTTTGAGTATTTTGAATAGTAGCGCTGTACCTTTGTTAGAAGCGATGGCGATTGCTGGTGATGTATTAAGTAATCAATATATTCGTTTGAAAGTAAGTGAAGCTGCTGAACGTGTACGTGAAGGAACAAGCTTAGGTAAAGCCTTAGGCAGTACAAAATTATTTCCTCCCATGATGCTACATATGATTACAAGTGGTGAGAGAAGTGGTGAATTAGGAAATATGTTGGAACGATCTGCAGATAATCAAGACAAACAATTCTCTGCGCAAGTTACATTAGCATTAGGCATTTTTGAGCCTGCACTCGTTATCTCTATGGCGGGTGTTGTTTTATTTATTGTCGCTGCTATTTTACAGCCAATATTGGCACTTAATAATATGGTTTCAGGCAGCTAAAACCATTCATTTAATCATAAAAGGGTCATTTCGTGAAAAACTCAATTAGCAAAACAACACAAAAAGGTTTTACTTTATTAGAAATCATGGTGGTTATCGTCATACTAGGTGTATTAGCTTCAATGGTGGTACCTAATTTAATAGGTAACAAAGACAAAGCTGATATACAAAAAGTGAAATCAGACATAGTGGCATTAGAGAATGCATTAGATATGTATAAATTAGACAATAGTGTTTATCCAACAACAGACCAAGGTTTAGAAGCACTAGAAACCGAGCCGACTGTTTCTCCTGTGCCTCGTAATTATCGTGATGATGGTTATATTAAACGTTTACCGCAAGACCCTTGGGGTAATGATTATGTTTTAAATAGCCCAGGCGAACATGGCAAAATAGATATTCTTTCTGTTGGTCTAGACGCTGAAGAAGGCACGGATGATGACATTGGTAACTGGAATTTAAATGATAAATAACCATTGTTAATAGGGTAAATTATTTAATGCGTAAAACAGCGGGTTTTACCCTATTAGAGATCATGCTCGTGTTAGTTTTAATGGGTATGATCTCCGTTGGTGTTGTGATGACTTTACCTAGTTCAGGTAGTACGACTAAAGGTAGCGAATGGTATGCGCAACGTTTTAGTAGATTATTGCAATTGGCTGAAGATCAGGCATTAATATTAAATGCCGAATTAGGCATCGAATTTAATGAGCATAGCTTTACCTTTGTTATTTATGATTACAAAAGTAAGAAGTGGTTACCTTTAGTTAATGACCGCATTAATGGCAATGTTGTGATACCCGAGACGATTACTGCTCAATATAATTTAGATGATAATGTTTGGGGTGAGTTGGAAACATTACAAAACAGTAATAACAATAGTACACTTTTTGATCAAGAAAGTAGTTTTCAAGCAAATGACTTTTATCCTCACGTTTTTATTATGTCTAGCGGTGAAGTGACCCCTTTTAACTATCAATTTACTAATAATGGCGATCAGCAGTCTACTGTGATCGTTAAAGTTGCGATGACCGGCGACATTCAAACTGAATGGGTAAATGACTAAATGAGATATCTAGCTAGGTCAGGTACATTACAGAAAAAACGTGGAATGACGTTATTGGAAGTGATGCTTGCATTAGTTATTTTAGCGACATCGGGTTTAGCGGTAATGCAAGCTGCTTCACAAGCGTTAAATAACCAGAGTTATTTACAGCAGAAAACATTTGCGATGTGGGTAGCCAGTAACAAGCTTGCTGAGTTGAAACTACTCGAAAAATGGCCGAATACAAGTTGGACACGTGAAGAAGTCGAGTTCTCAGGTGTCAAATGGTATGTTCGTTATCAAGGTGTTGCGACAAGTAATAGTGATTTTAGAGCATTGGATGTGGAAGTAAGTGATATTAAAGATGGAAAAGCATTAGGGCATATAAGGACTTACATTGCACAAAAGTAATTGCCCTAAGGCAGCTCGACAAGCAGGTTTTACCTTAATTGAGATATTAGTCGCGATTGCTATTTTCGCCGTATTAAGCCTAGCTGCATATCAAATTTTACAAGGCGTATTACGCAGCGGCGAAATCAGTCGAGAGCATGACCAGAGCTTAACTGAAGTACAGCGCGGAATGATATTAATCGAGCGGGATTTTGTACAAATGGTAGCAAGGCAATCGAGAACACCCGGTGTCGATGATGAAAAGTTACAAGCTTTATATGTTGGGCAAGCAGTCTTAGATTCAGATTTCGAAGGCATAGAGTTTAATCGCTTAGGCTGGAGTAATCCACTTAACCTATTACCAAGATCGAATATTTTAAGGGTAGGTTATCGAGTCCAAAATGAACAATTACAGCGTCTGTATTATTTGCACCCTGATGCTGTCGCAGGAGAAGAGCCCGAACAACAGGTTATCTTAAATGACATTGAAAACTTAACATTTCGCTTTTGGGATGATGGATGGACAACAACTTGGTCAACAGCAAGCGAGATACCCTCAGGCATTGAAATGGTGATCACAAGTAAAAAATTTGGTGAGCTGAGGCGAGTTTTTGTATTGCCTGCTAGTACGGTTGTAAGTGATGAATAATTCTCGTAAACAAGCCGGTATTGCGTTAATTACTGTATTAATGATATTGGCTATCATGGTGACCGTTGCAACGACTATGACAGGACGAATGACCTCTAGTTTGTTACGTACTGAGGGGCTTAATTATTCTCAGAAAATGTATTGGTACACTCAAGCAATGGTCGATTTTAGTCAGCTTATTATCAATAACGATTTTGCTGATAGTGATGTCGTCAGCCTAGATCAAATATGGGCAACCCCTGATCTTATTTTTCCTGTTGATGAAGGATCTATTTTAGGGCACATGATTGATAAACGCAGCTGCTTTAATTTGAATGCGCTAGCCAGTGAAAGTAATGAAGAGTTAGGCGTATCTCAGTTGAAAGCTTTATTAACTGCAATGGATGTCGAAGAGTACAGTGCTGATGTGATCTCAGAGTCGGTCAGAGACTGGGTCGATAGTGATGATGCTGCTAATGACTCACAAGGGGCTGAAGATAGGTATTATGAATCATTGAATGTCCCTCATTTAACAGCAAATAAATTGATGGTCGATATTTCTGAGTTACGCTCAATACAAGGTATGACTGCAGAAATCTATCTACACATAAAAGATCGTTTATGTGCGTTACCTGCAACGGACCAATTGATTAATGTAAATACAGTTAAGGCAGATCAAGCAGAGGTTTTGTTTGCTCTCTTTACAAGTGATACTTCTATTACCCTTGATCAGCTAGAAAGTTTGTTAGAGGAAAGGCCTACTAGTGGATGGATAAGTGTTGCGGAGTTTTTAGAATCAGATATTTTTAGTAATGAAACAATACCAGATACAGTGCAAGCACAATTAAGTGTGACCAGTGATTTTTTTCAAATGAATGGCATAGCAGAATTTGAAGAGCGGGCAATGGCTTTAAAGTTATTACTCAAAGTAGAGAGTAAAGTAGCGACTACAATACGCTTCCAATATGCAGCAATAGAAGAAGTGGATAACTCGGAGACAATCAGTGAGTGAACAACTAATTATTCGCTTAGCAAGCGATCAACAACAAGCAATACATTGGCTAGTATGGTCTGATAGTGAAAAAGAAATTATTGCATCGGGTGAGCTAGAGAATGCAAATGCTTTAACGTTGTTAACTGAAAAAGCACAATTACGTAAGGTAATTTGTCTTACCCCGAGTGTTGATGTGACATTAAAATCAGTTGTTATCAACGGTAAGTTAACACGACAAATACAGCAAGCATTGCCTTATATTCTTGAAGATGAATTAGCCAGTGATGTGGATAAATTACACTTTTCAATTCTCAATAAATCAACTGGCCTTGTTGATGTGGCAATTTGTTATAAAAGTAAAATGCAGATGTGGTTAGATTGGCTGGAGAAAGCGGCAATCCCTTGCCTGCATTTTATTCCTGAAACGCTTGCTTTACCTGACGCTAACGAGCAAGAGTGGCAAGCATTGCAACTTGAAAATCAATGGTTGATAAGAGAGGGTACTTATCAAGCTTGGAGTTGTGATAACGAAATGCTCGCAGATATTTTACAATTGCGCCTAGCAGATAATAACGAACAGGTGATTAAAAGTTATAGCGGCATCCCTAGTCAATGCGTAGGGCAATGGAAGGCAGGTCAAATCATGCTGCCTATGCAGTTGCTAGCAGAAGGTTGTATTGCTAATAATTGCAATTTATTAACCGGTGAATTTAAAGTAAATAAACCTAATAACTTACATCTTGATAAGTGGAAGTATTGCGCTGTTGCAGCTGTCATTTTATTTGCCCTGATCGTGATTAATGCTTTAGTCAAAGTTCAACAACTAGAGACACAGACTGAACTTGTGAAGCAACAAGTAGAGACAGTGTATCAAAAAGCCTTACCTGGACAAGGTCGCTTGCCTTATACGCGGATTAAGAAAAAACTAAGAAGTTTATTAAACCAAGCTAATAGCAAAGCCCCTGAAACAGGGCTGTTAATTGTGTTAAATAATCTTATTCCAGCACTACAATCTATCCCGAATTTAAGCATTGAAAACGTAAAGTTTGACAGTAAAAACCAACAGGTGAGTTTAGCTATTAGTGCGGATAGCTTTCAGGCATTTGAACAATTAGTAGAAAAAATTCCTGCGCAATATGATGTACAACAAGGGACTTTAAATAATAATAAAAACCGTATTAGTGGCACTGTTACTGTGAGGGCTAAATAATGTTTGAACAAGTTAATAAATGGTGGCATAGCATTACAGAAAGAGAGCAAAAACTAACCCTTGCCTCTTTACTCGCTATTTTTATTGCGTTGGTTTATTTTAGTGTATGGCAACCGATTGCAGATAACCTAGCAGCGAGTGAACTCAAATTAAAAAATGCTCAGCAAACATTGCACTGGGTGGAAGTGAATGCCAATAAACTGGTTGCTTCAGGTACAGTTGTCAATAAAGTGGGAGAGAAACAAAATTTAGCGCAATTGATCAGCAGCACAGCTAAACGCAGACAAATAGACATCTCGCGCATTCAAGGTCGACAAAACAGTGTTAATCTTTTGATTAATCAAGTGGAGTTTAATGAGTTTGTTGCATGGATGACAAGTTTACAAAATCAACATCAAATACAGATACTAACGGCAGATCTAAGTAAAGATAAGGTACCTGGAATGATCAAGGTAAACCGTTTATCTTTAAGCTATTAGCATTACAAAAGGTTACCAATGAAATTTAAAATTGCATTACTCATTATATTTATCTACTGCATTACGCTGGTGGTTAAGTTACCTGCCGCTGCTGTAGTAGATTGGCTACCTCGCAATGTTGCTAAAGTAAATAATGTAACGGGTACTATTTGGCATGGGCAAGCTCAATCTATTTCTATTAACACTAAAACCAAGTTTGAAAATGTACAATGGGATATTAAGCCGATGTCATTGTTATCGCTAACACTTGAAGCGGCGGTATCATTTAATAATGGTCCAGATGCAATGTCAGGTAAAGGTGTGGTTGCCTATAATATGTCAGGTGTGAGTGCTTCTAATGTTATTTTAGATATTACTTCTGAGCAGCTAATGCATTATTTACCTAGACGTTTACCAGGCACCCTACAAGGTGACTTTTCTGTGGTGATAAAAGAGTTCAAGCAAGGGCAACCCTATTGTCAACAATTAGACGGTAATATACTTTGGCAAAATGCTAAGACCCTCAGCCAATATGGTGATATTAATTTAGGCCAACCTACTGCCGACTTAGGGTGTGCTCAAGGTAATGTGAGTGCATTTGTATCTCAAGAATCTGATCAGCTTGTTACCAATTTAGATATTGTATTAGGTAAGAATGCGATTTATGAGTTAAATGGCGAAATTCAAGGGACCGATAAACTTGCCCCTAAAATTGCTGATGCATTAAATTGGATTGGCCCTAAAAATACCGCAGGTGCAACGACCTTAACTTATACCGGAAAGCTATAATTGCCTCAATGGAAGCGTTATTATGAATAATAGCTTCCATTTAATGTTCCCTCGTTAAATAAAACCCTCTCTCTGACTAGTATTTATTCATGTATAAATATACACTGTGTTTGTTTACAGTTGATAATAGCGTGGAGAATCTAATGAAAGAGCTAACTAAGCGCCAAGGCGAAGTCCTAGACGTCATCAAAGATCAAATTGCAAAAACAGGCATGCCACCGACTCGTGTTGAGTTAGCCAAGATCCTTGGGTTTAGAAGTGCAAATGCGGCAGAAGAGCATTTAAAAGCACTCGCACGTAAAGGTGCAATTGAAATCTTATCGGGTACATCACGTGGAATTAAAGTGGTGACTGAGCATAAAGACAATGAAGAAGTTGCTGAAGGGTTACCATTAATCGGTAAAGTGGCCGCTGGTGAGCCGATTTTAGCGCAAGAGCATGTGGAAACACACTACGATGTAGATCCGGCTTTATTTCATCCTGCCGCTGATTTTTTGTTGCGCGTTGAAGGCGAAAGTATGAAAGATATTGGGATCATGGATGGTGATTTATTGGCTGTTCATAAAACTCAAAATATCAATAATGGCCAAGTGGTTGTGGCAAGAGTAGAAGAAGACGTGACGGTCAAGCGTTTCTATCGTGATGGCAAAGATGTCACTCTGAAAGCAGAGAACACCTTGTTCAACCCTATTAAGATCGATTTAGAACATCAAAGCTTTAATATAGAAGGTATTGCTGTTGGCGTCATTCGTACAGCTGACTGGATGTAATTATCGGTGAGCTATACGTTATTTTGAGTTGTTTATGTGCGATTACTGCTCGCTAAAAGTGTATGATTACGTTTTAATATTCTAATTTAGTTGAGTATCATAAATGAAATCTCTGATTATTTTTATTTGCAGCGTTGCGATGGTAATGTTTTTTGCTTTAGGCTGCTTTAAAGGAGCGGATGTAAGCGATGCTAACTACTCTGCTTTGCAAAGAGTCAATAAATCATTAGTACTGACACAGCCTCCTACTTCATTGCCTGATTTTTCTTTTGAAAAAGCAGGAAAAGTTGCCTTTACCAATGAGTCTTTACTCGGGAAGTGGACTATTTTGTTTGTAGGTTACACATACTGTCCTGATATTTGTCCAACGACACTGGCACATTTAGATCATGTTTACCCTGAATTAACTAATGATGATAAAACAACCACACAGGTTGTTTTTGTTTCCGTTGATCCTAACCGAGATAAAGCCGAACAGCTTGCTGACTATGTTAATTATTTTAATGCTAATTTTATTGGTGTAACGAGTACCCATAAACAATTATGGCCTTTTGTAACGCAATTAGGGTTAAGTTATAGCATTGTAGAAGAGGGTGATACAGATGATGATTTATATCTTATTGACCATAGCGCCTCTATTATTTTAATTAATCCTAAAGGTGAATTTCATGCAACCTTTAAATCTGAAGTTAATGCGCAAGGTATTAATAACGTTGATATGGATAAAATGGCAATAGATATTAAAGATATACAAGATAATTATAATCCAAGCAGTAGCGATTAGGTTGCTACTGCTTAATAATACCAATCACACTAATTAACTGATCTATTTTACTTGCTAAAATAACTTATTTCTTCGTTGTAATTTTCGCAAATAGAACAACTATTTAACTCAAATTACGCCTTAAACTAAGTCATTTTTTCTGCGCAAAATTTAGATCACTTATTTAATATAATTGGTATAACTTAATCTTATAGTTGTTTGGTCCAAAACAAGGCGCTACCAAACTCTGGATCAAGTTGATAATCTGAAAACCCTAGTCGCTTGTAAGCTTTACAAGCGATAGAGTTACCACTCAAGACCTCTAAGGTGATTTTGCAACAATCGCGTTGTTTTGCAATTTCTTCAATCTTCTCAAAAAGGTGCGTTGTTAATCCATTTCCTCGAAAGTCTACATGTACAACAACATCATGAATATTGAATAGTGGTTTACAAGCAAAGGTAGAGAAACCTTCTATTGCTGTTAATAATGCAGCTGGTTTATCTCCATTAAATACTAAAATGATAACGACATCATTACGCTTAAGTAAGGTGCTCACCAAATTCTCTTTTGCAAAACGGCTGATATCTTCACTTCCACCCATAGGGTCACATGCATAATGGGACATCAAGCTAAGGTAAGCTTCTGCGTGTTTCTTTTTCTTTAAGTCTGCGACAACGGTTGTAAACTCTTGCATGCTTGTTCCTTTCATTTTTATGGAGTAATCATACTAGCCTAGAATAATTTGATTACTCATTTAATGGGATAAATGTGCTACCTCAGTCTAACTAATGACACCATGAGATACTAGAAAAAGTGACTTTTTGATTCTTGATAGCATATGTTGATAAATAAAAAATTGAATTAAGTGTTTTCAATTACAATTTAAATGTTAGACTTCTAGATGTCTAAACGTATTTATTTTTATAGGGATTCATTATGCCAATTCGTATTCCAGACGATTTACCAGCTTCAAGTATTCTCAAGTCTGAAAATATTTTTACCATGTCGGAAAGTCGCGCTAGTCATCAGAACATTCGTCCTTTACGTGTATTAATTCTGAATTTAATGCCTAAAAAAATTGAGACTGAAACTCAGTTAATGCGTTTACTATCAAATACACCGCTACAAGTTGATATTGAATTATTACGTGTAGATGCAAGAGCAAGTAGAAATACACCGCAAAAACATTTAGATAAATTTTATGGTGATTTTGAACGTATCAAAGAAAAGAAATGGGATGGATTTATTATCACTGGTGCGCCGCTAGGTACTATTCCTTTTGAAGATGTTTACTACTGGGAAAAATTCACTGAGATAGTGGAGTGGTCAAAGCATAACGTAACTTCTACTTTATTCTTATGTTGGTCAGCACAGGCTGCGTTAAAAATATTCTATGATCTAGAAAAAGTGACGCGTGATGATAAATTATCTGGCATATTTGCCCATCAAACTCACCACCATCAACATCCACTGGTAAGAGGTTTTGATGATGAATTTTGGGCTCCTTTATCACGTTATGCCGAATTTAATAGTGATGAGATTAAAAAGCACACTGATTTAGCGGTCTTTGCTGATGCACCTGAGGCAGGTGTTTATTTAGCGGCTAGTCCAGATTGCAAGCAAGTTTATATTACAGGCCACCCAGAATATGACGCACATACATTAAATAGTGAATATATAAGGGACCTTGAGGAAGACTTAGAACCAATATTGCCTGTTAATTACTACCCAAATGATGACAAAAATGAAAAGCCTCGTGCGACTTGGCGTAGTCATGGCAATCTTTTATACAGTAACTGGTTAAACTATTGTGTTTACCAGGTAACACCATATGATTTAAGCGTTTAGTTATAATCTATAAGGTTATATAAACCACCGTTTGGCAAATATAACCGTTTAAATATTCATAATTTATAACAGAATATTTCAAGTTAAGCAGTGCTTTACAAGTTATTGCCACAGACTTTTGTGCTATTATGCGCACTCATTTTTATCTTAAAAAAAGCAGCAGGGAACTCTATGTCAGCAAGTGATCGTAGTGCATTGATTAAAGCACAATTGGAAAAACATATTCTTCTGATTGATGGTGGTATGGGAACAATGATCCAAGACCATAAATTTGAGGAAGCTGATTTTCGTGGTCAACGGTTTAAAGATTGGGGCACTGATCTAAAGGGTAATAATGACCTACTTGTTTTAACTCAACCTGAATGTATTGCTAATATCCATCGCCAATACTTAGATGCTGGCGCAGATATTCTTGAGACTAATACGTTTAATGCAACGACAATTGCCATGGCTGATTATGCGATGGAATCTATCTCTGCTGAGATTAACTATGAAGCAGCACGCATTGCTCGTCGTGTTGCTGATGAAAAAACCGATGAAACGCCGGATCGTCCGCGCTTTGTTGCAGGGGTATTAGGCCCAACAAATCGTACTTGTTCTATCTCTCCAGATGTTAATGATCCTGCTTATCGTAACGTCACTTTTGATGAGTTAGTGATTGCTTACATCGAATCTACTAAAGCCTTAATCAAAGGTGGCTGTGATCTTATTCTAATTGAAACTATTTTTGATACGTTAAATGCAAAGGCTGCGGTATTTGCTGTTGAAACTGTTTTTGAAGAATTAGGCTATAAAATACCAGTGATGATTTCAGGAACGATTACTGATGCATCAGGACGAACATTATCAGGACAGACAACAGAAGCATTCTATAACTCACTACGCCATGCAGAACCACTTAGTTTTGGTTTAAATTGTGCTCTAGGGCCTGATGAGTTACGTCAATACGTTCAAGAGATGTCACGTATTTCAGAAACCTATGTCTCTGCACACCCTAACGCAGGTTTACCTAATGCATTTGGAGAATATGATTTAGAAGCGACTGAAATGGCTTCACATATTAAAGAGTGGGCTGAAAGTGGCTTCTTAAATTTAGTCGGTGGATGTTGTGGTACAACACCTGAGCATATCAAAGCCATGGCCGATGCGGTTGCTGGCGTAAAACCTCGAGAATTACCTGAAATAGAAGTAGCATGCCGCCTTAGTGGTTTGGAAGCACTTACTATTAAGTCTGACTCTTTATTTCAAAACGTAGGTGAGCGTACTAATGTTACTGGCTCTGCACGTTTTAAACGCTTAATTAAAGACGAGTTATATGATGAAGCCTTAGAGGTTGCATTACACCAAGTTGAAGCGGGCGCTGACATTATTGATATTAATATGGATGAAGCAATGCTTGATTCATTATTTGTAATGAAGCGCTTCCTTAACTTATGTGCTTCTGAACCTGATATCTCACGTGTACCGATCATGGTTGACTCTTCTAAATGGGAAATTTTAGAAGAAGGCCTTAAATGTGTTCAGGGTAAAGGGATTGTTAACTCAATCAGTATGAAAGAAGGTGTTGATAACTTTATTCATCAAGCAAAATTAATTCGTCGTTATGGCTTCGCTGTGATTGTGATGGCGTTCGATGAAGTGGGGCAGGCTGATACTCGTGAACGTAAATTTGAAATTTGTAAGCGTTCTTACGATATTTTAGTGAATCAAGTGGGTTTCCCACCTGAAGATATTATTTTCGACCCAAATATCTTTGCTGTTGCTACAGGGATTGAAGAACATAATAATTATGCTGTTGATTTCATTGATGCAGTTAAAGATATTAAAGATAACTTACCACATGCCATGATCTCAGGTGGTGTTTCTAATGTTTCTTTCTCATTCCGAGGCAATAACCCTGTACGTGAAGCTATTCATGCAGTGTTCCTTTATTACTGTTTCCAAAACGGTATGGATATGGGAATTGTAAATGCAGCTCAACTTGCTATTTATGATGATATTCCAAAAGAGCTTAAAGATGCTGTTGAAGATGTGGTGCTAAATAGACACGCTAATGCAACAGATGCTTTATTAGACCTTGCTGAAAAATATCGAGGTGATGGAGCGGCTAAAGTTGATGATGGCAAAGCACTTGAATGGCGTTCTTTACCTGTTAATGAGCGTATTGCCCATGCCTTAGTAAAAGGTATCACTGAATTTATCGAAGAAGATACTGAACTTGCTCGTCAAGATGCTGATATGCCGATTGAAGTGATCGAAGGTCCATTAATGGATGGCATGAACATTGTTGGTGACTTATTTGGTGCAGGAAAAATGTTTTTACCTCAGGTAGTAAAATCTGCCCGTGTAATGAAACAAGCTGTTGCTTATTTAAACCCTTATATTGAAGCAACTAAAGCGGTAGGTGAAACCAATGGTAAAGTGGTGATGGCCACTGTTAAAGGCGATGTTCATGATATCGGTAAAAATATTGTAGGCGTTATTCTTCAATGTAATAACTATGAAATTATCGATCTTGGTGTAATGGTACCAACGGAAAAAATTATCAAAACGGCACTGGAAAATAACGTTGATTTAATCGGACTGTCGGGATTAATAACGCCGTCGCTAGATGAAATGGTTTACGTTGCGAAAGAGATGCAACGTCAAGGTTTAAGCATCCCATTATTAATTGGTGGTGCAACGACGTCAAAAGCGCATACCGCTGTTAAAATCGAGCAAAATTACGATCATCCTGTTGTTTATGTGTCTAATGCTTCTCGTGCGGTAGGGGTGTGTCAAAAGCTATTAAGCCCTAAAAGTAAGCCGGAATTTGTTGAAAAGTTAAACTTAGATTACCAGCGCGTACGTGAGCAACATGCTAATAAACGTCCACGTAGTGCACCAATTGGCTTAGCACAAGCACGTGCTAACGCGGCTAAATTGGATTGGGATAATTACCAACCTAAAGTACCTAATCAGCTGGGCGTACAAGTTATCAAAAATATGTCGATTAGCGTATTACGTGAATATATCGACTGGACACCTTTCTTTATGACTTGGGGGCTGGCTGGTAAATATCCTCGTATTTTAAAAGATGATGTCGTTGGTGAAGAAGCAACCCGTCTATTCAAGGATGCACTAGCGATGCTTGATACAGTTGAAGAGGAAGGTGAAATCAGTGCTTCTGGTATTGTCGGGTTATTCCCAGCGAATAGTGTTGGTGATGATATTGAAATCTATACTGATGAAACGCGTACAGAGGTATTACAAGTGAGTAATCAGTTACGCCAACAAACAGAGAAAAAAGCACCTTTTGTAAACCATTGTTTAGCAGATTATATTGCGCCTAAATCATCAGGTATTGCTGATTATATCGGTACTTTTGCAGTAACAGGTGGGATTGGTGAACGTGAAGTTGCAGAGCGCTATAAAGCAAATAATGATGATTATAATGCGATTTTAGTACAAGCAGTATGTGATCGATTAGCTGAAGCTTTTGCCGAATACCTACATCAAAAAACACGCAAAGAGTATTGGGGCTTTGCCGCTGATGAAACCTTGGATAATAACGATTTAATTCGTGAAAAATATCAAGGTATTCGTCCTGCACCTGGTTACCCAGCTTGTCCTGAGCATACTGAAAAAGCGGTGATTTGGGATTTAATGAATGTTGAACAAGAAATAGGCATGGAGTTAACTTCAAGTTATGCAATGTACCCTGGTGCAGCAGTATCGGGTTGGATTTTCTCACATCCTGAAAGCCGTTATTTTGCCATTGCTGGTATCCAGCAAGATCAGGTTGAAGATTATGCACAACGTAAAGGTTGGGACATGCAAACTGCAGAGCGTTGGTTAGGTCCTAATATAGGATAGGTAGTTAGTTCCACCATGGCCAATTTATTGGTCATGGTGGTTTTATATATTTTCTGCATCAATGTACACTGTTTGACCTTCCTCTTTATTATTTCCTAAGATATTTATATAACACCGCTCTGAAGTACAATCCCTAGCGCTGATCGTTAATGATATTAAATGGGTGTATTCATATTTAATCCCATTTGAATTTTTCTATTTAAAAGAAGCAGCTAAGGTTATATTTTTAAATAGAAGGCTTATACCAATCACACTAATTAACTGATCTATTTTACTTGCTAAAATAACTTATTTCTTCGTTGTAATTTTCGCAAATAGAACAACTATTAAAGAATTAACATCTTATCGTTAATTCTCCGATAGGCTATTAACGAAGTTAATCGACGAAAGGCTCAAATTACGCCTTAAACTAAGTCATTTTTTCTGCGCAAAATTTAGATCACTTATTTAATATAATTGGTATTATCTATATTAAGAAATCAGTGAAAGTAAAAATAAAAGTTGGTTTTTGCCTCTTCGTCGCTTACCTTAATTAAGGTGGATTTATATTTGAGCGGCAGTTATATGCCGTATCTTCAGTGAGGGACTATGAAAGAATTCGATAAATTACTGGCTATTGCAAAGCGTAAAGCAAAATTTGACGAGACTAATACCTGGTCTAATGGTTCTATTACTTATCTTGCTGAAATTAAAAATGAAGTAGATGAAGTACTAGAAGAGATGCCGAAGCACCGACAATGTTATTTAGAGGATGAATTAGGCGATATTCTTTGGGATTACCTTAATGTATTAACGGCGTTAGAAAAAGAAAGAAGGATTGATACAAAAGCAGTGTTAGAAAGGGCTTGTCGTAAGTATCAAGAACGAGTCTCTGGTATTGAAACAGGAAAAGAGTGGTCAGAAGTTAAAAAAAAGCAAAAAATAGCTTTAGAAAATGAAAATAAATCAACGGCATAAGCGACTTAAAGTCTTGATGGATTTTAGATATGGACAGTTAATTTTCTGATATAACAGTTATATTTCACTTTAAGGTTTCGTTTTTATATCCAATAATCATTTTTAACCAATCTATTACATAGATTAAAAGGTGGGCATCGAGTAACGACATTGACTTTACTCGATGCAAAAATAGAAATGAGGTTTATTCTTCTTCATTAACCACATCAGGGGCAATATCAGAGCCTCCTAGCGCTTGGTATAGCGTTGCTTGTATATTAAATTGATTGAAGCGATTATCTAAGATAGCTTGTTCTGTTAAACGTAAACTATCTTGCGCATCCAACCAGTCTTGAATACCTATTGCACCATAGCGATATTGGCTTGCATAAATCTTTTCAGCGGCATTAGCAGCATTATACTGCTCAGCTAGTTTAGTGCCTTGATACTGATAATGTTGTCTTGCTGATATGGCATTATCCACTTCACTAAATGAAGTATAGAGAGTTTGTCTATAGTTTATGATTGCCGATTGAACATCAATTTCAGATAGCTTCTTATTTAGTTTCATCTCGTTCCATTGTAGGAAGGGCAGTATTAGATTAGCGCCTAATGTGCCAACAGGATTCGATAATAAATTCTTCAATTGTTCTGATGAGGATCCGACAGCTCCTGATAACGTCAATGTTGGTAGGTAGCTAGAATAAGTTGCGTCTTTAATTGAGTAAGCCGCCTGCAAGCTATAAAGCGCTGATTTTACATCAGGTCGACGGATTAAAATATCCGATGGGACACCTGCTGCGATAGTTGGAATTGGACCATCAGGTAATTGCTTAATACTGAGTTGCATTTTTGTAGGAGGCTGGTTAAATAAAATGGCTAATCCATTTTGCGCTTCTACAAGTTGCTGCTGTAGTTTACTGTATGCAACTTCTTGCTCTGCTAAGTTACGTTGAGACTCAAAAATATCTAGTTTGGTGACAGCACCTGAACGATATTGACTCTCTATCAACGCTAAACTTTGCTTGGCATAATCTATATTAGCTTGGCCTAAGGCAAGGCTTTGTTTCAGATAACCTATTTGCCAATACAATGATGCAGTTGTTGAGGCAAGACTTTGGGCGGTACTCTCTCTATCTTCTTCATTGGCTAAGCTAGTCCATTGTGCTGCATCTACTTCAGATGCCACGCGCCCCCATAAATCTAATTCATAACTAATAGAAAGATCCGTATTAAATGTATTGCTATAGGCGTTACTATCTAAGGATGTCGTTCTACCTGCGTTACTATTTGAACTGAGCTGAAAAGAACCTTCTGCCTCAGTTAAACCGGCTTTAAGGCGGGCGCTCTTTAAGGTTAATGTAGCGACAGCTAAATCGTTATTGGCTGTCAATACATGTTCAATAAGTGTATTGAGTTCTGAGTCATTAAATCGCTCCCACCAAGGATCAATTTTAACTTCCTGTGTCACTGTTAGACTTTGCCAATTGTCAGGAATAGCAACGTCTGGTGTAACCGCATCGGTTTCGCTAATAGTACTACAACTACTAACAACGAATAGGCAGCATAATGCATAAGTACAACGTAAAAGTGATGATGGTTTGATCATAATTATTCTCTCGCTAATGCATCAACTGGATCAAGTTGTGCTGCATTTCGTGCTGGTAAAAAACCGAAAAGGACCCCAATTAAAGTAGAGCAAGCAAAAGCAGTTACGATTGAGCTTGTTGAGTATATCATTTGGAAATTACCGCCAGTGGTGGCAAAAATAAAACCGATTAAGTAAGAGAGTGCAATACCAATAGTACCGCCACATATACAGACTAAAATAGCTTCAATTAAAAATTGTCTTAAAATATCACTTTGTCTCGCTCCTACGGCCATACGAACACCAATTTCACGGGTACGCTCTGTTACCGAAACAAGCATAATATTCATGACGCCAATGCCGCCGACAATTAATGAAATAACCGCAATAGCGGAGATCAATAAGGTCATGGTTGCAGTGGTTTTTTCGATACTTTCACGAATCGAGTCTGTATTAATGGTAAAGAAATCTTGAGTACCATGGCGCATTTTTAATAGGGTGACAATACCTTGCTCGGCAGCACTGCTCGATGCAGATTCATTAATTCTCACGGTAATACTGTCAAGGTAATTTTGATTGATCATACGGCTAGCGACTGTGCTATATGGGATCCACACATTCAAGGCATCACTATTGCCGAAAGCACTGGTTTTAGGTTTAGTAACACCTATGATGCGAACAGGGAGTTCTCCTAAAAAGATTACCTCTCCAATTGCTGACTTATCTGAAAATAATTCTTTGCGTGTATTATCATCGATTACCGCATCTTGGGACAAACTAGTGACACCTTCTTCATCCCAAAACTGTCCTTCTGCAATTTCATAGCCTTTAACACGAAAATAATCCGCGCCTACGCCATTAAAACTGGCTGTTACACCTTGGTTATCATAACGGATTGTACCGTTACTACTAATTGAAGGGGTAACGCTGTCTACATAGCTTAAATTTTTCAATGCATCACTGTCTAGCGATGTAAGTGTGCGTACTAAACCTGAACGTCGGTCGCCATATCCGGAGCCTGGTCGTACATCAATAGTATTAGTCCCCATAGCACTAATATTTTTTAAAACAGCTTGTTGCGAGCCTTCACCTAATGCCACAACAGAAACGACGGAAGCAATACCAATAATGATGCCAAGCATGGTTAAAAAAGTACGTAAACGATGTGATGACATTGCCAATAGGGCCATTTTAAAGGCCTCAAGGTAGCGACTCAGTGTGTTATTTTTATTGGCTGAAGTGGCAACGTTAGTTAATGGGGTGACGGCTTTGGCTTGTTTGTTTTGCGCATCCTTAATGATCACACCATCTTTGATCTCGATAATACGATCAGCAAAATTTGCAACTTCCATATCATGAGTAACTAATATGATAGTATGGCCATCATCATGCAGCTCTTGTAATAACTGCATCATTTCTTCACCGCTCTGACTATCTAACGCACCGGTTGGCTCATCGGCAAGAATGACATCGCCGCCGTTCATTAATGCTCGAGCAACACTAACACGTTGTTGTTGTCCGCCACTTAACTCTCCGGGTTTATGGTCAAGACGATTAGCTAATCCTAATCGGGTTAAGAGACTTTCAGCTCGTTGTTGACGCTCTTTTTTATCTTTTCCTGCATAAATTGCTGGAATTTCTGCATTTTCAATGGCGTTCAGATCACCTAATAAATGATAACGTTGGAATATAAAGCCAAAATGCTCACGACGAAGTTGCGCTAGCTGGTCTGCATCCATAAGAGAGGTATCTTGGCCATTAATAAAATAACTACCTTGACTGGGTTTATCTAAACAACCCAATATATTCATTAATGTTGATTTACCTGAGCCTGATGACCCAACAATAGCAACCATTTCACCGCGATTAATTGATAAGTTAATATCGTTTAACACGGTCAATTCTTGATCACCCGCTGCAAATGAGCGGTATACATTGGAGATGGTTAATAGCGTATTATCCATTATTTAAAACCCCATTGGAGAACGCGACTTACGGGTACGTGTCGGTAAGTTTGCAGCGGCAGAACCTACTACAATTTGATCGCCTTCCTCCAGACCTTCAGTGACTTCGGTATAAATATTGTTGCTAATACCGATTTTTACTTTTTTGTATTGAACCTCTCCTTCTTCAAGGA
The DNA here is from genome assembly GCF_038155185.1 of Psychromonas aquatilis. Classification (NCBI taxonomy): domain Bacteria; kingdom Pseudomonadati; phylum Pseudomonadota; class Gammaproteobacteria; order Alteromonadales; family Psychromonadaceae; genus Psychromonas; species Psychromonas aquatilis. Next base: position 24,415 of record NZ_JBAKAZ010000015.1, on the reverse strand, counting down.
TTGGAACTTGATAACGAATAGAAGAATCACGGCTAGGCATTTTTTGTAAAGCTTGAGAAGGGATCAGTAGTACATCTTCTGCTTCGCTTAAAATAATAGAAACCTGCGCGGTCATGCCGATACGTAATACACCATCAGGGTTATCTACTTCAAAAAGACCATTATAGTAAATGGCATCGGAGTCACTTGACTCCATATCACTATCATCACCATCCATTGAAGTTGGGCCTGGCTCTATTGCACGTAATACCGCGCTATAACGTTTATTTGGTTGGCCTAGAATAGTAAAGTAGACAGTTTGTCCTGGTACGGTGTTAATGACATCTGCTTCAGAAATTTTTGCTTGTACAGTCATTTTACTTAGGTCGGCTAACTCTACTAATGTTGGTGTTGTTTGACTGGCGTTTACCGTTTGTCCTACCTCAACAGAATTATAAACGAGAGTACCATCGATAGGCGCTTTAATGATGGTGTAACCAAGGTCTAGTTCAGCACTTGCGATACTTAATTCGTTTTGTATTTTTTGTGCTTTTAATTGCTCTAATTCTGCTTCATACACAGCTAGCTCTGCTTCTGCAGTTTCATAATCTTCTTTTGAACTTGCGTTATCTTTTAACATTGACTGTTGGCGCTGAAATGCTTTTTTTGCTTGGGTTATTTGCGCTTGTTTAGCTTTATATTGCGCATTGGTAATCGTAAGTGATGCTTTCGCAGCAGCTAAGTCATTTTTTTGTGTGAGATTATCTATTTCTGCAATTAAATCACCTTTCTTAACTTCTCCCCCCAGTGGTACTGGCAAGTTAAGTACTTGTCCAGATGCTTGAGAACCGACACTCACTAATTTAGATGCCTGTAACATACCGATGGCAAGCACGCTATTTTCGATATTACCTTGTTTAACCGGTTGAGTTTCATAACCCTGTTCAGGTGCTTTGGTATTCATAAAGTAGAAAACGCAAGCGGTAATAAGAATAGCGATAATGACGACAATAAGTAGTATTTTTTTAGTCGTTTTTTTCATGAGTGAAAGGTATCCGTTAAATGAAAAGTTATTTAAGTAAGCACAATAAAGTTATTATATAGAGTATATTATTTTATAAGTTAAGAGTGGGTTAAGCATAGTCGTTCATTTATAAAAAAGTGGGGGGAATAGTAACGGCTAAAAAGATTTTTTATTTTATGCATTAAAACTAGTGATAGCTTATTTGTTTTATCACTAGTTATTAATCATATTATGCAAATATACCTAAGAATTTAAGACATATGTTGTTTTTGGCGTTGTAATAATTTACTTGGTTTAACCGATTGCTTTCTCTGCCCAGGGTAAAGGTTAAGTGTATTAAATATACTTTTTAAGCCCGATGCGATGTAATCTCGTTCAAGTTGCTGCAGTACTATGTCATGTTGAGTTGGAAACAGACTGATAACAGCTTGTGATATTAATTCAAAAAGTCGTTTAAGATTAATTTTATGTGTTTGCCCTGTTTGTTCAAAGATCCAGTTCCCCATCGCCATAAAATTATCAAAAGGTTTATCTGCTAATAAGTAGTCTAAAGTATGTTTAAAACGACCCGAGTTACCGATCATATCCCAGTATCTTGCAAAACGGTTAACAAGCTGCATTGTTGCAAAGTCAACACGGTCAGTGCTGAGAATGTTAAAAGGAGGCAGTGGATTAAAGCGTAAATCAAAGTTTTCAGTGTGTCTTATAATTGGGCTACCTTTAAGGCGTTTTAAAATACCCATTTGAATTTCATGGGGCTTACAGGCATAAAGTTGATCAAAACTATCTTTAAAGGTTTCAAGTGTTTCACCTGGTAAGCCAAAAATTAAATCAGCATGAATATGTGCCGTGGTATTTTCTTTTAACCAGATCAGGTTTTCTTTGGATTTATCATTATTCTGTTTACGGCTAATATTGGTTTGTACTGTTTGATCAAAGGTCTGAATACCAATCTCAAACTGTAGGGTGTTCTCTGGGAATAAAGCCAACATCTCTTTTAGTTTTCTAGGTAAGTGGTCAGGGACAACTTCAAAATGCAGGTATAAATCATCGGTCATTCTATCTAAGAAAAACTGCATAATTTGTAAAGAGGTTTTAATATCTAGATTAAATGTACGATCAATGAATTTAAAGTTACGAGCGCCACGTTGATATAAAGTCTCCATTTGTTCTAAAAAAGGAGTTAATGCATAAGGGTTGGATTTTGTATCTAATGAAGATAAACAGAATTCACACTTAAAAGGGCAACCTCGTGATGCTTCAACATATAATAAACGATTCTTTAAATCTTCATCACTATAATACTGGTAAGGCATACTAAGCGTTTTTAAATCAACTGGACTCGATTTAATCACTTTCGTTTTAGGTAAGTCATTATTTATGATCGCTTTGCTGAGTTCATAAAAACTAATATCAGCTTCACCTGTTAGTACATAGTCTGCATCTTGAACAATAGCTTGCGTTTCTGATTCGTAACTAACTTCTGGCCCTCCTAAAACAATAATCACTTCAGGCGCAATGACTTTTAAAAGGCTAACAACATTGGTTGTTTCAATAATATTCCAAATATAAACACCAAAGCCTACGATAGTTGGTTTTGACGCTAATATTTGTTCAACAATATCAAGTGGGCGAGTTTGAATAACAAACTCTTTAACTTCACAATATGGTTGCAACTCTTTTAAGTTTGCATAGAGATAACGTAAACCCAGACTGGAGTGGATATATTTTGAGTTAAGCGTGGCTAATACTATTTTCGCGGAGCTTAAGTCACCAGTTATAGGCGTGTTATCTTCACTTAAATTAGTGCGAAGAATCGTGAGTTCATTATCGAATTGTTGAATAGCCATGAAAGATCTTAAATATAGAAAACATATACCAGTAATAATACAGTAAACGGGTAGGTGATTCAGTCTCTTATTTATGTTTAAAGGTTCAATAAAAAGGCTGCGGGTTATGTTTCCTAGGCTAGATAGCGTAATTGCTGTGTATTTTCAGGTATAAAAAAAGCTACCTAGGTAGCTTTTTTTTATTTATTAACACTGATTGATTATTCGTAATCAGTTGCGTAAGTTTCTTCATAAGAGTGTGAGTATAGCTCAAATAAATTACCAAACGGGTCTTCTAAGTAAACCATTTTTGCAGGCTTGCTATCATCTTCTGGGTGGTAGCGCATAATATCCATACGTACTTTACCGCCATATTGCTCAGTGCGAGCGATTGCACCTTCGAAGTCATCTGTTTGTAAACAAAAGTGGAAAATGCCAAGACGTGTAAAGTCAACATGGTGACGATCTTGACGATCTTTCATTTCAAACATTTCAACGCCTATGCCATCGGTTGTTACTAAGTGTGCAATATTAAATCCTTTGAAGCCTTCACCAAAAACAGCAATACACATTCTACCAATCGCCGTTTCACGCTCTTCTTGTACTTTAGTATTGTTCATCACTATTCTAAGACCTAGTGCTTTAGTGTAGAATTCAACAGCTTTATCCATATCGCCAACCATTAAACCAACGTGATTCATTTTCATCATATTCTCCAAATTTTTATTTATTTAAATGTCTGCTTCGTGTTGATGTAGAGATATTAAACAACCAAAGTTATAAATAAAAATTATGAATTTTTATTAAAATGATAATATGGGTTTATGCTTCCTGGAAGGAGAGCTAGATTGAATGTATTCGTGATAACAGTAATGTAAGCGCAATAGTAAACAAGCGACTTAAGCCACTTGTTTACTATGGTCAGCGGGGAAAAGAGGTTATGGCTTTTCTGTTGCAGTATCCACTTCAGTACGAGGATCCATCTCATAAGCAGTTGGCCCAGCCATATCAGTAACAGTACGAAACTCCTCTTTTTCTTCTATGATAGAAGGTTGAATATGACTGCGTCGTCTAAATAAGACAATAATGAAAAATAACAGCAGGCAAACTGCAGTGAAAGCATAAAGCCCATCTGAGCCCATTAACCCCATTGATAATGAGGCAAGTGGCGCACCGATAGCAGACGATAAACCTAATGTAATTAACATGGCACTACTTATTTCGACAAAGTCGTTAGAAGTTGCATTATCATTTGCATGGGCAAGACAGATTGCATATAAAGTCATGCATGCACCTCCCCAAAAAAACGCAGTGATAAATGCAGGTAAACCGGCATATGCAGGTACAAGGTGCGGCACATAAACAAAGGCTAATGATACGATGGCGCCAAGTAAAGCGGCGTACATTAGTACACTACGACGGTCAAATTTATCGGAAATTCTTCCAAGCGGTAACTGAAAGCAAGCACCACCGAGTACAGTTGAAGATAAAAACAATCCAAGCTGTATATTATCAAAGTGATTATCTTTGGCGTAGATAGGTGCTAATGACCAATATGCCCCAGTCACTAAACCTGCAACTACTGCGCCTATTAATGCAATATGTGAGTGCTTCCATACCTTACGCATATTTAATTTCACTTCATTAACCACCGCAGGTGCGGCCGAACGAGTGAGTGAAATGGGAATAATGGCAATGGAAATTAATATCGCCCCTAAACTGAATAACATGGCATCTTCTATACTGCCTAGGTTAAAGAGTTGTTGCCCACCCATAACCATAATAAGGTTCAAGGTTGTGTAAATGGATAATATTGTCCCTCGGTTTTGCGGTGTGGCATTACCGTTTAGCCAGCTTTCAATGATCATATATAACCCAGAAATAACCAGGCCAATTAAAAAGCGTAATAATAACCAGCTATAAAATTCAGGTAATAAAGGAAAGATTAAAATAACTACGGTATAGGAGGTTGCTAAAACAGCAAAGCTGCGAATATGGCCGACTCTTTTTAGCATGTGAGGGGTTGTTAAACACCCAGATACAAACCCTAAAAAATAAGCTGAGCCTGTTAGTGCTATTTGTGTATCAGAAAACCCTGATGCATGAGCTGCAATAGGTAATAGGGTGAGCAGTAAGCCATGCCCTAATAATAAAAGTGCGTTGGAAATAAGTAGTGAAGAGATCGGGATCAGTGCTTTTATCATATCGCTCCTATAATGCATTCGCTAAGGTATATGGATATTACTGTGCTACTGATTTAAAAATTATGGAAGATTTATGCCAAGAATAGCGCTGTATTTTATTGTTTTTAATCAATACCTTATTTTTTAGTATGCATATGAATGAGTGTTAAAGCACCAAATTGGATAACCTTATACTGTTATTGCACCATTCATAATGGGGAAATATGAAAAAGGCTTACTTAACATTAAGTAAGCCTTTTACTCATTTCAAGCGTAAACCTTAGGTTTTATTCTGAAATATAGTATTGCTCTTTGTAATGGTAAAATGGGCTTTTATAAACAGAATACAATTTATTAGGCACATTGTTCATACGGTTGTGAACAACCGCTGGCGATGGTGTATAACGTAATATACCTATCGACCATAAGTTTTCAGCATGAAGTTTCATCACTTCATGTACTTCATCAGCAAAGGCTTGTTTATCACCTTCCACTAATAATTGTTCATAACGTTTTGTTAAGTCTTCCATTTCTGGTGTTAATTTCACACCATTCTTACCTTGCGATAAGTAGTAAGCTGCTTGCTTAGGTGCAAAGTTATTTTCTGACATAACAGGGAAGTAGTTGTTAGCACCAAATAATGGATTTAAACCAGATGTGTTGTTATGTAATACCATTTGGTAATCACCACCACGACGAATCTGTTCAAAGTAGCTTTTTTCAGTTGAACGCATAATGAAGCGTAAACCTAGCTTGTCCATATCCGCTTTCATTAGGATTGCACCTTCTTCACTGATTTTACGTCCAGCTTGGAAAGCCACTAAGAAAGTTAATGTTTTACCATCTTTACCTAAACGGTATTTTTCATCATCGCGCTCAGTTAAGCCTAGGTCATCAAGCATTTTGTTGGCTTTCACTCGGTCCATTTTAGTGTAAGCAGAAGAGGTCTCTTCGCTACCACCTGGTGACGTTGGTAAAATAACTGATTGCGCCGGAGTCGATAAACCAATCCCTAAAATCTGATTTTGAGTTTCACGATCCATCCCTAATGAAAGAGCTTGGCGGAAGGTTTTTTCACGCATTAGACGCTGCACTTCTTTTGCTTCGCCATCGTAATCTTGGTTCGGAAACAGGACTAACATATTGGCATGATCATCTAACTCCATCATACGTGTTTTATAGTTACCTTTTGTTTCGCCTTTTTTAAGTGCAGTGAAATCACTGGTTAATTTAGAAATTCGATCCATATCGACTTCACCCGCGAGCGCTTTTAAGATGCGAACTTGTGGCTCTGCAGTTAATGGCCAAGACATTCCATCAATATAAGGTAATTGATTTCCTTCTGTATCTACTTTCCAGTAATAGGGATTGCGTACTGCTCTTTGCTGAAGAGCCTGTGGATCCGTGTTGTACACCCAAGTGTATAAAACAGGTAAATCAGGGTTAGTATTAGCACGGGTATTCCAGCGATTATGAAATAGTTGGCGCCAGTCAGTCATGCCTGCGTCAGCAATTTTTTTATCAAGATCTTCTTTATCAGCCATATTTGGCAAGAAATCTTTTAGGTAATGTTTAGGGCTTTGTGGAAGGCGAAATTCCATAGTAGAGCGTAAATGCATTTCTATAAAGTTTGGATTTGGTTCAGCAAACTCAAGTTCAAATACTTGCTCATCAATGATTTTTAATTTGGCAGGTTTACCATTTGTTAAAAATAATGATTTAGGACTTGGCTCTAATTCTGAATTTAACTCTAAATTATTATACCAAAAATCAACATCTTCAGTGGTAAATGGCACACCGTCAGACCATTTCATCCCTTTGCGTAGTGTAAAGCGATACGTGCGTTTATCTTCAGATAATTCAAAAGATTCAGCTAAATTTGGTACGTATTCTTGCTTATCATTGAGGCCAATAAGCGGTTCATTACTCCACTCATGAAAATGATAATTAGGCTCTATACGACGCCAAGTACCACCATATTTTCCGACTTCATTGATAGGTGTGATGACCAGAGGGTTTTCAGGTAGTCGCTCGTCCACTGCAGGCAGCGAGCCTTTATCTACCATTGTCTTTAACACAGGGGCTTCTTGATAACTCCATGCATTTAATGAACCCAATAGCAGGGCCATTGTCATAAGTTTACGTTTCATATGATTTCCTTGTCATTACTCTGAAGGTATATCTCTTCAACGAAGTGGCATGCACTTTGTCTAAAGATTTCTTTGCCATTGAATGTACTTATAAAGTCACGTAATGCAGGGACTTCATTTTTACATTTATCTTTGGCGTATTTGCATCGATTGTGGAACGCGCAACCTGATGGTGGATTAGATGCGTCAGGGATTTCTCCGGCTAAAATATCGCTGCGAATTTCTCGTTCGTTAATGTCAGGAATAGCATGCATTAACGCTTCTGTGTATGGATGTAATGGATCTTTAAAAAGTGCATCAGTGTCTGCAACTTCAACAATTCTACCTAGATACATTACCCCGACACGGTCACACAAGTATTTCACGACGCTTAAATCGTGGGATATGAATAAAAAAGAAAGATCCATTTTAGCTTTTAATTCACTGAGTATTTCTAAAATTTGTGCTTGTACTGATACATCCAGTGCACTGACGGCTTCGTCCGCCACAATAAATCTAGGATTGGTTATTAGTGCTCGTCCAATACCAATACGTTGTCTTTGACCTCCAGAAAATGCATGTGGGTAGCGCATTAAATGCGAGCTTCTTAAGCCAACTTGTTGGATCATTTCAGCCGCTTTTTGATATAAAAAATCTTTATTGGTATGGCCGGCTAACCTTAATGGTTCTTCTAAGATCTCTTGTACTGTCATTCTAGGTGATAGCGATGAGTAAGGATCCTGAAAGATCATTTGAATTTCTTGTCGATAAGGGCGAATCTCTTTGTTGGTCATTGGTACAAGATCAATTGTTTCACCATTTTTGCTGTTATAAAGCACTTTGCCACCAGTAGGTTGCATTGCTTTTAAAATAGCGCGACCAACGGTGGTTTTACCGCAACCCGACTCTCCAACTAAACCAAAGGTTTCATTTGGATAAACTTTAAAATTTACACCATCAACCGCCTTGATAGTGCCTTGGCGTCGACTGAAGGCTCCGCCTTTCATACTGAAATGCATTTGCAGTGATTCGACTTGAACTAGGGGGGTAGAGTTATAATCCATTATCTATGCCTCGAAACATCTGACTTTGTGGTCATTTTCATGGGTAACAAAAGGAGGAACTTCTTGACGACATTTATCTGTTACTTTGTCGCAACGTTTCCAGAATGGACAACCTGTTATCTTGCTATAAGGATCAGGTATGCTTCCTTTAATTGGTTTTAGTGCTTGATCAGTATGTAGTGTAGGAATCGATTCAATCAATGCTTTAGTATAAGGATGCTTAGGCGTTTTAAGCACTTGATCTGTACTGCCTTGTTCGACAATATAACCAAGGTAAAAGACGGCTATTTCATCAACCATATTAGCGACTACCGCTAGGTCATGGGTAATTAAAACCAACGCCATATTCTGTTCTCGTTGCACATCTTTAATTAATCCGAGTATTTGCGCTTGGATAGTTACATCTAATGCTGTTGTTGGTTCATCTGCAAACAAAAGACGTGGGCTACAACTTATGCCCATTGCGATCATCACGCGCTGACGCATACCACCTGACAACTGAAATGTATAATCATCAAACACATCGCGTGCTCTCGGTACACGTGCACGCTCTAGCATCGAAATCGCATGTTCTTTAGCCTGTTTTTTATTCATATCGGAATGTTGCCTGATTAATTCAACCATCTGGCTACCTACGGTATGAATTGGGCTTAAGCTACTCATTGGCTCTTGGAAAATCATGGAAATTTCTTTACCGCGAATTTTGTTAATTTCTTTGCCATTTTGTTTTGCTTTCATTACATCGAAGGGCTTACCATCACGATGATAAATGACTTCGCCTTTAGTCACTTTGAACATTGGCTCTGGTAGTAAGCGAATGGGCAGGCGTGATGTTACACTTTTGCCGCATCCTGATTCTCCAACAATCCCCAAACTCATGCCTTCATAGATTGTTAAATCGATATCATTTAGTGTGTTGGTTGTCCCCTCAATGGTATGAAACTGAGCGGCAATATTTTTATATTCAAGTAATTTTTTTCGCATAATTTAAGCTCTATTCATGTATGGATCTGCAGCATCACGAAGGCCGTCACCAAGGAAGTTGAAAAATAAGACAATTGCAATGACAAAACCTGCTGGGTAAAGCACCCAAGGGTAGTTAGCAATTACTGTGATACTTTGTGCTTCCTGTAGTAATACACCCCAACTAACAACAGGAGGGCGTAAACCTATACCTAAAAAGCTTAAAGATGTTTCAGCGATAATCATGGCTGGAATACTGAGAGTCGCATGAGCGATTACAAAACTTGTTGATCCTGGTAGAAGGTGTTTACGGATAATGTAGAAGTTACCAGCACCTGATAATAATGCGGCTTCTGTATACTTTTCTTCTTTTAAGCGCATCACGATACCGCGAACAACTCGGGCGATACCGGTCCATCCGATTAAAGACAAGATAACGGTGATCATGAAGTAAACCACCACTGGAGACCAGTGTGGAGGCAATGATGCAGCTAATGCCATCCACAGAGGAATTGATGGGAATGACATTAATATTTCAATTAGTCGTTGAATTAAGGTATCAGTCTTACCGCCATAAAATCCTGAAATACCACCTAGTACCGTGCCAAATACCAAACTTAAAAATACACCAATAAGGCCTATTGAAAGGGAAATTCTCGCGCCATGAACCACTTTACTAAAAATGTCTCGCCCTAGTTTATCCGAGCCCATAAGAAATAGAGCAGCCCCTTCATCGACACCCATTAAGTGAATATCTGTTTCAATTAAACCCAGGAACATATATGAATAACCACGATGTAGGAATCTTATTGGGTAAACTTGATCCCCCGCTGTATATTCAAATTCCAACGTTTCCATATTTAGTTTACGAATAATATTGTTGATATATGGTCGTGTTAAGTTCCCTTGATCATCAGTAAAATGGATTTCAGTCGGTGCTACATAAGTATATTTAGCACTGAATGAGTTAATATCTTGTACACTGACAAAGTGTGCAAAAATAGCGACTAAGTAAAAAAATATGATCATAATTGCGCTAAATAAAGCGACTTTATGCTGTTTGAATCTAAGCCACATTAAGCGTTTTTTGGAAGCATAAAAGATTTCATTGTCTTGATCTTGAATGTCTAAATTCTCTTCCATGCCATTCTTATCAAGATTGTATATAGATGTCATAATAGTCCCTTATGAAAGACGAATGCGCGGATCTAATAGCGCAAGAATAATGTCAGAAAGAAGCGTTCCCACAATCGTAAATATTGCGAGCATCATTAAAAAAGTACCGGCTAAATACATATCTTGACCGCGTAGTGCTTCTAATAAGTAGGGACCTGTAGTGGGTAGACTCAGTACGATTGCAACAATGGCACTGCCTGACACTAACTCTGGTAGTTGCCATCCAATTGTTGAAGCTAATGGGGTGATTGCATGTCGTACTGGATATTTCAGAATAACTCTATGAGTTGGCAGACCTTTTGAGCGTGCAGTATCTACATATGGCTTATGCAACTCATCCATCATGGTTGCACGCATAATACGAATTTGGCTAGCTGTACCTGCTGTACCTACAACGATAACAGGGATCCAGATGTGGCTTAATGCATCATATAACTTATCCATACTCCAAGGGGCATTGATATATTCAGGTGAAAATAACCCTGAAAATGGAGAGCCAAACCAATTCAACGATAAGTACATTAATAATAATGCCAATAAGAAGTTTGGAATTGCTAAACCTAAGAAGCCTAAAAAGCTCACCACATAATCAAATAGAGTATAAGGTTTCATGGCTGAAATAATACCGGTAAAAAATGCGGTGGTTAGAGTAAAAATTAATGTCACGAAAGTGATCATAAATGTTAACCCTAATTTACCCCATATCAACTCACTTACTGGTTTTTGATGCTGAAATGAATAACCAAAATCACCACTTGGAAAGCCACTTATCCAGTTAAAATAGTTAACTATCATACTATCACTGATACCCAGTTCAGCTTGGATACTTGCACGAAGTGCATCAACGTCATTGATTGAACCATCAACAATCATTCTTTCTGAAATATACGCATCGACAAAATCACCGGGGGGTAATTGGATCAGTATAAAAGAAATAATGGATATTATTATCAGTGTTGGGATCGATATCAGACAACGTCGTAAGATATATTGCAGCATTGATCATCCTTAATAAATTGCTTTGCTATACAGTTGTTGTTTGGGTTACACATATCGACGTTTATCTCATTTTAGTGTGACGCGCGAAGCTAGTGTAAATAACGTATTTCTCAGAAATTTTTGTACAGATCCTCTGGTACTTGAATTGTCTGATCATATTATTTCTTAATTAAAGTATGGTTTTTTCGCCGTGAGGATGTAAATGGCAGCTAATGAGTAGTTTGAAGTAAACAGGGTTTTTTATGAGTAGATGTTAAAATTTTGTGACTATATGCATAAAAAATACGCTGATATCGTGTTTACTTTAATCTCTTTAAAAGAGATGGAATATTTTTGATATTGAATGGTCTTTTTAGAAATGTGATCAGCGTTAAGTTATTTTTTTCATAAATGGTTGAATATCCTTGTTTTATTGGGCATTTTAAAGGTTGTTTTTTGCTGCTGGTGGGTTTTATATTAGGTAATTTTGCCCAATCAAGGGCTATTTATATGGTTAGGAAAAAAGCTCTGTTTATTGATTAAATGTTAAATAAATGTAAATTTATTTTTATTTTAATCCTTTTTTAATTAAGTATCGGTAAGGGATTGTTTCAACTTGAGACTCTATGAGTTGGTGCTCCATAAAACGACAAAAACTTGGGATATCTCGAGTCGTCGCTGGATCGTCAGCAATAATCTCTAATAAATCTCCCGCTGCTAGTCTACGCACCGTTTTTCGAATGACCATTACTGGCTCTGGACAGCGTAAACCTAATGCGTCTAATTGTTTAATTGTTGTTTTATTTGTCATATTAATACCGCGTTTGATTCAAAAAGATAATATTAACATATCCCCTCTGTCTCAAGCATTAATATAATTGAAGAAGCGTTTGCTCCTTCAATTATATAACTAGCACTGTGTTGCCGTATTACAAACGTAATATTATTAGTTGGTGATAGTTTTTCTTAATAAAACCTGATTATCTAAAATTAAATTATTAGACCAAATAAATTGTGCATCTTGCGCTTCATTATCAAAAATATCGGTAAAATTAGTATATGATTTCTTATTATCAACACCGACAGTCTCATTACTAAAGGCAGTTGCAAACGGCCATTGGCTATCATCATAACCTTGTTTTTCCCAGCCAGTTGGTATTGCCCAATGTACGCCATATAAAGTGGAGGCATCATTACCTCCTTCTGTAGTACATTCTGTTGATAAGCGAGTAGTGCCTGATTCACTTAAACAACTTAAATCTGAAATCGGAGCGGTATAGTAGTTTTGTGCTTTCCAGCTATTATCTGTAATGCTAATTGTTTTATCGTTAGTATCTTTGAAGACAGCCACCAACCCAGCATCACCCGCATGTGCTGAAATACCACGGTTAGCTTCCGTCCCTGTCCCTAAATTTTCTTCCCAATCAACAGCTAATATTGCGATATCAAAAGGCTTTTTCACTTTAAATTTAATAATGTTGGAATTAAATTGAGTAAATGGAACGGGGTCTTTACCTACAGCAACGCCATTGATATACATTTCAAAATAGTTATCAGCAAATAGGTAAGCAGTGATCACTTCTCCATCTGCATCTATCTCTATGGTGTCTTGCGTAGTGAGTGCGGTTAAGGCTGATTTTGGATCGTTATAACGTTTCCCATAATCGTTGTATAAATCTGCAGCAAATGGCATTTTGTCATTGGTAAAGTTTACCTCAGCAGGTACTGTCCAAGTTGTATCATCGTTAATACTCTTAATCGTTCCTAGTTCAGCGACGCGACCACCTTGGGGGAATAAGTTTTCAGTAGTCGTTTCTGCTATTCCGTAGGTCACTGAGCCTGAACCTTTATAGTCAGCTGCACTTACAGTGCTAGTTGTATGTGTTTGATTGTGATAACAACCTTGTAAAAATAGGGTTAAGCCAATTAATGTGGATGTTAGGTAAATTTTCATCATCGTCATGCCTCTCTGCTTAGCGAAGTATTGATAACAATTATATTAAATTTAAGTGTTTATATTTGAGTAGGTTAGCACGGCTGAAGAATAACAATATGTATCAAATAAGGAGTTTTTAAAACAGTGCTGAAGGTTTTAATTAATAGATCCCATATAAAGCATTTTTAAAACAGTCGTGAAGTTTTTAATTAATAGACTCCATATAAGGCGTTTTTAAAACAGTGGTGAAATCTTTAATTGGCAGGCTATAAAAGAAAAAACCTACCTTTATCTATTGATAAAGGTAGGTTGGGAATAGTAAAAAGCTTATGGCAGATTAACCTGTATTACGAAGACCTGCTGCAATACCTGCGATCGTTACCATTAATGCTTGGTCTATATCTGGGTTAATTGTTTCATTCTCTTCACATGAGCGAGAGCGAGATAATAACTCAGCTTGTAACATATTCAGTGGATCTACATAAGGATTACGTAACTGAATAGACTCTTTGATCCAAGGTTGCTCTTGCATTAACTTATGATCAGGAATTGTTTCTAATACCGTTTCACGTGTTAATTTTAGGTTTTCACGTAAGCGTTCACCTAATGGCCATAGTGCTTTTGGTACTAAGCGCTCTTCGTAGAACTTAGTTAGCTCTTCATCCGCTTTCATGAATACCATTTCAAACATTTCTAAACGAGTATGGAAGAAAGGCCAGTTAACGTACATTTCACGTAGTAGCTCTTTTTTACCTTCATCTAATAACGTTTTAAGTGCAGAGCCTGCGCCAAGCCAAGCTGGTAGCATTAAACGGTTTTGACTCCAAGCAAAGATCCATGGGATTGCACGTAAGCTTTCAACGCCGCCATTTGGTTTACGTTTAGCTGGACGACTACCTAATGCTAATTTGCCTAGTTCTAACTCAGGTGTAACACTGCGGAAGTATGGTACAAAGTCTGGCTCGTCGCGTACAAAGTAACGATATTCTTCACATGATTGTTCTGCAAATTGTTGCATTAAATCACGCCATTCTTGTTTTGGTGCTGGTGGCGGAAGCAAGTTAGCTTCTAATATTGCTGCTGTATAAATGTTTAAGCTCTGGGCTGCAATTTTTGGTAGACCAAATTTAAAGCGGATCATTTCGCCTTGTTCTGTTACACGTAATCCACCTTTTAATGAACCAGGAGGTTGTGATAATAAAGCTTGTTGTGCTGGAGCTCCACCACGGCCGATTGTGCCGCCTCGTCCATGGAACAGTACAAGTTGAATGTCATTATCTTCACTAATTTTGATTAATGCTTCTTGCGCTGTGTATTGTGCCCAGTTCGCAGCCATTACACCTGCATCTTTAGCTGAATCTGAGTAACCAATCATTACGTGTTGCTCACCACCGATATATCCTCGGTACCAATCAACAGCGTATAGGCGTTGCATTACATCAGCTGCATTATTCAAGTCATCTAATGTTTCAAATAACGGAGCAACAGGAATACGGAACGGACAACCCATCTCTTTTAATAACAATTGAACGGCTAATACGTCAGACGCTTCACGTGCCATTGAGATAATGTAAATACCTAATGCTTCTGGATCCGTTTGCGCAACGACTTTACAAGTATCTAATACTTCTTGTACGTCAGCGGAAGGTTTCCAAAGTGTTGGAATAAGAGGGCGCTTACTATTTAGTTCTTGTAATAAGAAAGCTTGTTTATCCGCTTCGCTCCACGCATTGTAATCGCCAATGCCTAAGTAACGAGTTAGTTCAGATAATGTATCACCATGACGTTCACCATCTTGGCGAATGTCTAGTTTTACAAGATTAATACCGAAACAGTTTACACGACGGATAATATCTAATAATAAACCGTTAGCGATTGACTTCATGCCCATCTTCATTAGCGAGTGGTAGCATAACTCTAGGGGCTCTTTAAGCTGTTTAGTGGTTGTAATGATATCTTTTGCAGTACTATCGTGACCTTGTAATGTTGCACTTAAAGCCGTTAGGGTTTCTTTAAGTTCAGTACGCAATTTACGAAGTACAACACGGTAAGGTTCGTCTGCATCACCTACAATGGCACGTAATGTATCATCACAATTATCCATTGATAATTCAGTTGTTAACTGTTTGATATCTTCAAGGTATAAGCTAACCGCTACCCAGCGGCTTGTAATTAATACTTCTTTTGTTACTTCTGATGTTACAAATGGGTTACCGTCACGGTCTCCACCCATCCAAGACGTAAATTTAATTGGAGAAGCATCAAGTGGTAGTGAAATATCTAAACCATCTTGTAATGTTTTATCTAGCTCTCGTACGTAAAGCGGTACTGCTTCCCATAGGCTGTTTTCTATTACTGCAAAGCCCCATTTTGCTTCATCAACAGGTGTAGGTCGATTTTTACGGATGTCATTTGTATGCCAGCCTTGTGTAATCAATTGTTCAAGACGGACTAAAAGTAGATCACGTTCTTTATCTGAAATCTCAGTTAACTCTAAATAAGTTAAACATTTATTGATTGCAGTATATTTATTGATAAGTGTACGACGTGTGACTTCAGTTGGGTGCGCAGTTAATACCATATCCATGTGTAAGCCACTTACCGCTTCAGCAATTTTATCTTCTGTGATATCGCTATTTTTAATTTTAGTGATTAGTTGCTGTAGTGGTTCTGGCGTGCATACATCACCATCGCAATGGCGAGAGATACCATGAAATTGTTCTGCGATATTGGCAAGGTTTAAAAAATGAGTAAAGGCACGTGCCACTGGTAGTAATTCATCATCCGTTAAATTAGCGAGTACTTCTATTAATGTCTCGCCATCTTTGCTGTTACCTGAGCGTGAGGATTTAGATAATTGTCGTATTGTTTCTATTTTTTCAAGGAAGGCTTCACCGAGATGGTCGCTAATACTATTACCAAGTAGTTGCCCTAATAAACTTACATTGCTTCGTAAGTTTGCATATTGATCTGTCATCTTACTTCCTTATATTTGTAATAAAATTACACTTTTGATGTCGTAGAATTAAATAAAATACCATAACGAAAGGCCCAGTCAATGGAGTTGTCTTTGCGTTTAGTTATTCTATTTCAATTCTAGTTTTGGAATTTTATTCCTTATGTAACAAAGTTACACAAAGAATAAGGTTAATATTTAAGCACAATAATGAGCGATTAATTTACTGACCAATGCTTGTGTTGGCTTTACAAATGAAAGGTCTAAATACTCATTAGGTTGATGTGCTTGGGCTATATGTCCTGGCCCTAATACGATCGTGTCGCAGCCTAGTGCTTGGATAAAAGGTGCTTCAGTACAATAATTTGCACTGGTTGCTTTATTGCCAGTATAAATCTCAGCTTGATTAATTAAATCTGAGTGTACAGGACATTCATACGAGGGAATCGGCTCGTGTAAATGAAACACCTCAATGCTATCGGGATATCTTTTTTCAATTTCAGTTAGCGCTTGTTTTACAGTAATAAATAAGTCACTGGTGGTGACGCCTGGAATTGGGCGCATATCGATATGTAATTCACAACAGCCACAAATACGGTTAGGGCTATCACCCCCCGAGATTGCACCAAAGTTTAATGTTGGATAAGGCACTTCAAAGTGAGGGTTGTGATATTTTTCTTTGAAAGCTTGTTGTACTAGTTTTAATTCAGATAAGACTAAATGCATGATATCAATAGCATTTACTCCTTTATCCGGATCAGAACTGTGCCCTGTTCTGCCTGTGATACGGATACCTTCGGACATATGGCCTTTGTGCATAACGACAGGAACTAAACCAGTCGGCTCGCCAATAACCGCATAATCAGGCTTAAACTGCTTTTGCTCGGCGATTTGTTGTGCACCTGACATTGTAGTCTCTTCATCTGCTGTTGCAAGAATACGTAATGGTTTGGATAACTTATCAAGTTCGATGCTTTTTAACGCCTCAATAACAAAAGCAAAAAAACCTTTCATATCGATAGTACCTAAGCCATACAAACGGTTGTCTTTTTCAACAACTTTAAAAGGATCTGTTTCCCAGCCTTTTTCATCATAGGGAACGGTATCGCTATGGCCAGCTAACAATAAACCACCATCGCCTTCACCCATTGAAGCTAATAAATTAAACTTCCCAGGCGCACCTTTAACTTCCGTTATTTCAGTGCTAAATCCTAGATCAGAGAGCCATTCGGCAAGTTGATTGATAACTGCTTGATTACTTTGATCCCATGAACTATCACTTGAGCTAATAGAGGGTAACTTTATAAGGCCTTTATACAGGTCCATAAATGCTGGTAATGACATACTATTCCTTTAGATTCAGGTGGTAATATCGAATTTAAGATTTTTGCTTGTGTAACTTTTTGGGTTTTAAAAATTAACCCGAAAAATTAAAAGTAACTATGATTTTGATGATTAAGCAGTAAAACCATTCTATGCCTTATTTAAGTTCAAATTAAAGCACTTTTTACATATTCAATTGAAATAACCATTTTAAATGGGCTAAATTTATTTTTTTTATAACTTATTTGAGTATGCTTTTAATAAAAAAATGATTTAATATCAACTTATTAAATGGCTTTTAATTCATGATGTTATGGGTTTTATAAATCTATTCTCAATTGTTGCTGATGGATTATTTTATCGCGGATAGCGTCATCTTACTATTTTTTGTATATTTATTCATGTTTATTGAATAAATAGTCACTTTGATTTAAAATATCGCTTTCGGCAAGGAATGCTTTTTATTTTTATCGCCGTTTGAATTTATTTATGATGAATTAAGTTAATAATGAAACAGGAATTTTCTTTATGTTAAAAGCAATTGTAGTGGGTGCTAGTGGTTACACTGGAGCAGAATTAGCGCAATTTTTAACGCGTCACCCAAGTATTGAGCTATCTGGTTTATATGTTTCTGAAGGTAGTTTAGATAAAGGAAAAAACATCTCTGAATTATACGGCAGCTTACGTGGTTTAGTGGACTTACCATTACAACCTTTAGGCGTAAGTGGTATTCAATCTGCTTGTCAGGGGATTGATATTGTTATTCTTGCTACAGCGCATGAAGTTAGCCATGATTTAGCACCTCTTTTCTTAGCTGAAAATACAGTTGTATTTGATTTGTCGGGTGCCTTCCGTGTTCAATCATCAGGCTTTTATGATAAATACTATGGCTTCTCACACCAATACCCAGATTTATTAGATAAAGCAGTATATGGATTAGCTGAATGGAATGCAGAACAAGTAAAAGAAACTGATCTTATTGCCGTACCTGGTTGTTATACAACTGCTTCTTTGACAGCATTAAAGCCATTATTTAATGCTGGTCTTATAAAAGAAGGAATAAAACCAACGATAAATGCCACTAGTGGTGTAAGTGGCGCTGGTCGAAAAGCCAGTGTCGTTAGTAGCTTTTGTGAAGTTAGCTTGCAGCCTTATGGTGTCTTTACACACCGCCATAAACCTGAAATTGATCAGCATCTAGGCACTGAAGTTGTTTTTACCCCACATTTAGGTAACTTTAAGCGTGGTATATTGGCAAGTATCAATGTGGTACTAAACGAAGGTGTTACACTTGAGCAGGTCAATCAAGCTTATCAAGACGCTTATGCAGATAAACCGATTGTACGTTTAATGGATGGCACGTTACCGGCACTTAAGAATGTTGTTGGGACACCATTCTGTGATTTAGGTTGGGCTGTTGAAGGGCAGGACTTAGTGGTCTTTAGTGCGATTGATAATTTATTAAAAGGTGCCTCTTCACAAGCAATGCAGTGTATTAATTTACGCTTTGGTTTCGATATTACTACTTCTATTTTATAAGATAGGTTAGCAATGACTCAAACACAAAAAAAGCCACTATTAATTAAAATTGGTGGCGCAGTATTAGAAAGTGAACAAGCACTTACGAATTTATTTTCTGCATTAACTGAATATCTAGCGATAGAAAAGCGTCCATTATTAATAGTGCATGGCGGCGGTGTAATTGTTGAAGATGTTCTTAGTAAAATGAATATTAAGAGCGAAAAGAAAAATGGTTTACGTATCACTCCATTTGATCAGATCCCTTATGTTGCTGGTGCATTAGCTGGTACATCAAATAAATTATTAATGGCAAAAGCCTTACAAGCTGGATTATCAGCGGTGGGTTTATCATTAGCAGACGGATTCAGCTGTTCGGTTAAGCAAATGGATCCAGATCTCGGCGCCGTTGGTATTTGTAGCCCTAATAACCCAACATTAATTAATAGTCTGTTAGCAGGAGACTTTTTACCTGTTATCTCATCAATTGCGATTGGTGAAGATGCAAAACTATACAATGTAAATGCAGATCAAGCAGCGATCGCTATTTGTGAATTAATTGGTGCCGAATTAGTTTTCTTATCCGATGTAGATGGTGTATGGAATGCTGATAAACAAGTGATTGCAGAATTAAACACTCAACTTGCTGAGCAGTTAATAACTGAAGATGTTATTAAAGATGGCATGGCTGTGAAGGTGAAAGCGGCATTACAAGCTGCTGATGAACTAGGTTATGTTATGTTGGCAAGTTGGAAAAACCCAGAAAATTTAGTCTCATTGCTTGCAGGTAAAGCAGTGGGTACAAAAGTAATTAAATAAAGTAGAGAGTTAAGATGGAAAATTTATTAACGGGTATGGAAATGACTCAGCAGCAGGCACTAGACCTGATTGCTCTGGGTAAAGATTTAAAAGCAAATCCAAGCAAGTATGCTCAATCACTTGCAGGTAAGAGTGTCGTGACTTTATTTGAAAAGCAATCATTACGTACACGTGTTACGTTTGATATTGGCGTTAATAAATTAGGTGGCCATGCTGTTTACTTAGACCAAACTAATGGTGCAATGGGTAATCGTGAAGATGTTAAAGACTTTGCGGCTAATATTTCTCGTTGGGCTGACTGTATTGTTGCACGTGTATTCGATCATAAAACAATACTTGAATTAGAAGAGCACTCAACAGTGCCTGTTATTAATTCTCTATGTGATTTATACCATCCTTGTCAGGGGATGGCAGACTTTTTAACTATTTCTCAAAATTATGATGATTTAACTAAAGTAAAATTAGCGTATATTGGAGATGGTAATAATGTTACTCATTCTTTGTTCATTGCTGGTGCGATTTTAGGTGCAACGGTAACTGCTGTTTGTCCTTTAGGTCACAGCCCAGATGCTCAAATTTTGAAAAAAGCAGAAGAAATCGCTAAAACAACAGGTGCGACTATTACTGTTACAAATAATATCGATGATATTAAAGGTTATGATGTTGTCTACGGTGATACTTGGTTATCAATGGGCGATGAGACACCATTAGAGCAAATTAAAGCTAAGTTTATGCCATATCAAATTAATCAAGAATTACTTGATCAAACAGGTATTAAGCATATCTTACATTGCCAACCAGCACATCGTGGATTAGATATTACATCTGATGTGATGGATGGTCCTGCTTCATTGATTTTTGATCAAGCAGAAAATAGAATGCACATTCAAAACGCTATAATGCTTACCCTAATAAATAAATAGAAATAATTGAGAAAGGAAAACAATTAATGAGCAAAGTTAAAAAGGTAGTTCTCGCTTATTCAGGCGGCTTAGACACATCAGCGATTATTCCATGGTTAAAAGAAACTTATGATGATTGTGAGATCGTAGCGTTTTGTGCCGATGTAGGTCAAGGTGCTGAAGAGTTAGTTGGTTTGCATGAGAAAGCAATCGCTTCAGGTGCATCTGAATGTCATATCGTTGATCTAAAAGAAGAGTTTGTTAAAGACTATATTTACCCAACGATCGCATCTGGTGCAGTTTACGAAGGTACTTATTTATTAGGTACATCAATGGCACGTCCAATCATTGCTAAAGCACAAGTTGAAGTAGCATTAAAAGTTGGTGCTGATGCAGTTTGTCACGGTTGTACAGGTAAAGGTAATGACCAAATCCGTTTTGAAAGCTGTTTTGCTGCTTTAGCGCCTGAGCTACAAGTAATTGCACCATGGCGTGAGTGGGATATGGTTTCTCGTGAAGATTTACTAGATTACCTTGCAGAGCGTAATATCGAAACAACGGCTTCAGCAACTAAAATCTATAGCCGTGATGCGAATGCATGGCACATCTCTCATGAAGGTGGTGAATTAGAAGACCCATACAATGAGCCAAGTAAAGGTGTTTGGACATTAACAGTTGATCCGCTTGATGCACCAAATGAGCCTGAATACGTAACACTAACAGTAGAAAATGCACGTGTAACTGCTGTTGATGGTGTTGAACTATCGCCATACGATGCGTTAATGCTACTAAATGAAAAAGCAGCTGCACATGGTGTAGGTCGTATCGATATTACAGAAAACCGTACAGTGGGCATGAAGTCTCGTGGTTGTTATGAAACACCAGGAGGTACTGTAATGGTAACAGCTCTTCGTGGTATTGATGAGCTAGTACATGATAAACCATCTCGTCGCTGGCGTGACCAAGTGGGCCAAGAGTTTGCTCACTTAGTTTATGATGGACGTTGGTTTACACCTCTATGTGGTTCTTTATTAGCTGCATCTGAGTCATTAGCAAAAGATGCTAACGGTGAAGTTGTTGTTCGTCTATATAAAGGACAAGCAGTAGCGGTTCAGAAAAAATCGCCAAACAGCTTATACTCTGAAGAGTTTGCTACATTTGGTGATGATAACGTTTATGACCAAAAGCATGCTGAAGGTTTCATCCGCTTATATTCACTATCTAGCCGTATTCGTAAGCTTAATAGTAACAAATAAGTTCAAAATGCTATAAAATTCCTGCGGCGATTATTTTTTCGTCGCAGGAATTTCTATTTATAAGCGTTTTAAAATTAAAAATACTTATAAATAGAATGAGTAATATTATTAATCCCTTAACGAATGGATTTGGTCAATGGCCAAGTCAGAATGGAGTAACAAATGGCACTATGGGGCGGACGTTTCAGCCAAGCGGCAGATACAAAGTTTAAATTATTTAATGATTCATTGAAATTCGATTACCGTCTTGCTGAACAAGATATTATTGGCTCAATCGCATGGTCTAAAGCTTTATTATCAGTAGATGTTCTGAATGCAGATGAACAAAAAAGCATTGAAGTTAGTTTGAACGAATTATTGGTGTCAGTGCAAGAAAACCCAGAGCAAGTATTGCAATCAGATGCTGAAGATATTCATTCATGGGTCGAAGGGCAATTAATCAATAAAGTGGGTGATTTAGGTAAAAAATTACACACTGGCCGTAGTCGTAATGACCAAGTTGCAACAGATTTAAAACTATGGTGTAAAAAAACAGCGCAAGAATTAATTGTTCACCTTGATGGATTAGAATCAAAGCTTATTGAACTAGCAAGAATTCACCAGGGTGTTATTTTACCGGGTTATACGCATTTACAACGTGCACAACCAGTGACATTTTCGCATTGGTGTTTAGCTTATTTAGAAATGCTCGAGCGTGATCATAGCCGTTTAGAAGGTTGTATCGAGCGCATGAATACTTGTCCTCTTGGTAGTGGTGCATTAGCAGGTACTGCTTATGAGATGGATCGTACTGCCTTAGCGCATTCACTTGGTTTTGAAAGAGCAACAAGAAACAGTTTAGATTCTGTATCTGACCGAGATCATGTTGTAGAGCTAATGAGTTGTGCAACGTTATCAATGGTGCATTTGTCACGTATGGCTGAAGATCTTATCTTTTATAACAGTGGTGAGTCTGCTTTCATTGAAATGTCAGATTTAGTGACCTCTGGATCTTCATTAATGCCACAAAAGAAAAACCCAGATGCGATGGAGTTAATCCGTGGTAAATCAGGGCGTGTCTTTGGTTCATTAGCAGGAATGTTAATGACATTGAAAGCATTACCATTAGCTTACAATAAAGATATGCAAGAAGATAAAGAAGGCTTATTTGATGCTTTAGATACTTGGGGCGATTGTTTATCAATGGCAGCAATGGCATTAACTGACCTTAAAGTAAATGAAGAGCGCACTAAAGAAGCTGCACAAGGTGGTTACTCTAATGCAACAGAACTTGCCGATTACTTAGTTGCTAAAGGTATCCCTTTCCGCGAAGCACATCATATTGTTGGTGTTGCCGTTGTCGCTGCAATTGAAAAAGGCGTTCCTTTAGAGGACTTAACGGTTGCGGAGTTTAAAGTATTCTCTGAAGTTATCGAAGATGATGTTTATCCAATATTAACATTAGAAGCAACATTAGCAGCTCGAAAAGCATTAGGTGGCGTTTCTCCTACACAAATAGAGTATGCATTAACATCTGCTGAAGAGCGACTAGCGTCAAGAGATACCTCTGGTATTGTGATTAGATCGGCACGTTTGACTGATATTGAGCGTATTGAGTCGATGGTAAATCATTGGGCTGAGAAAGGTGAAAACTTACCTCGTGATAAAGCTGATTTAATAGAGTCATTAAGTGAGTTTGTTGTTACTGAGTTAGAGGGGAAAGTAACAGGTTGTGCTTCTGTTCATATTTATGACACTGGCTTAGCTGAAATTCGCTCTTTAGGTATTGAACCAGGTTATGAAGGACGTGGTCAAGGCAGTGCATTAGTAGACTTGTTGGTGAAACGTTCAGAGAAGTTAGAGATTAAACGTTTGTTTGCTCTGACACGTATGCCGGAGTTTTTCATGAAACTAGGGTTTAGTCCTGAAAGTAAAACGACTATGCCAGAAAAAGTATTGAAAGATTGTGCGATGTTTGTAAGTCAACATGCAACAGATCAAAAAGCATTAGAGTTAAATTACAAAACAAGTATGTTATTACATAAATCAATGGGTAAAAATTAACTTTTAGCCCTCTATTATAATTAAGGGTGTATCTTCACAAATACACTCTTAACTAATATCTCTACTCTTCCATGCGTTAACCACTCTATTTTATCTATAAAGAATCAATTGTGTTTCTATAGTAAAGGAGAGAATTACGCTAAAGATATTCATTCTTTAAATTGACATAATGGCTAGCAGAACGTTTTAAGAAAGCCATTTCCGCTTCAGTTAATTGTCGAACCGCTTTAGCTGGTGAGCCTATATATAGAAAACCAGATTGTAATACCAATTCCGTTAAAGATGTGATCTAATGTTCATATTCAAAGGAGATGATATGAATCACGATTTTTCTGGC
>NZ_JBAKAZ010000014.1:0-61166 GCF_038155185.1 Psychromonas aquatilis | reverse complement strand
CATTATCTAATGTCACCACTAATGGCGTATCGACTGGAGCATTGTCCACCGAGGCACTAATCGTGATCTCACCGCCTTCTTCAACGGTTGGGTTATCTAAGCTGATGGTGGTGGTTGCAACTGAATCGGTAACAGTAATAGTCGATATTGCAGAAATATCTAATAACTCATAATTCCCACCTGTTGAACTAGAAATACTAATATTTTCAATACTGTTATCAATGTAACTATCATCGGCATTTGTGTTACTGAAAGTGACACTGCCAGTCGTCTCACCTATCGCAATGGTAATTATTTCACCGTTGCTAAGCATTAATATTAATGGTGCTTTTTGAGGGGCATTATCGACAGTAGCAGTCAAAGTAATATCTTCACCTTCAGTAACTGTTGGGTTATTTAAGCTAACTGTTGAAGTATTTTCTGTATCAATAATTGTTACGTTCGATGTAGAAGAGGTATCTAGCGTTTGATATTTTCCGCCATTTGCTGAAACAATAGAATACTCTATTACCTCACCATCAACATAAGCGTCTTCGCTGTTAGGATTAGTAAAAGTAACACTGCCTGTTGTTTCTCCAACTGCTATTGTTAGTATTTCACCATTATTCAAAGTTAATATTAAATCATTAATAACAGGGGCATTATTTACTGATGCAGTAATAGTTATATCGTTACCTTCATAAACGCTACTATCATCTAAAGTCACTAAAGAGTCACCATTAGCTTCAAAAGTGTTGGAGTCTCCCCCTGCGGTCTCAATCTCCTCATCGCGCTCAACAAGCCTGTTTGGTAAATTAAGCGTTAATGACTGTATAACTTCCGCTATTCTAGCTACCGATAAGTAGTTGATACCATCAGCTTCAATAATTTCACCGATTCTAACTAATTGTACAAAATTATGACCTTCGTGTATTAAAACAGTGTTTTCTTGAACATTACTATTATTCGTATCATCAATTATTAGGTTAAACTCTGGAGGTGCAGGTTCAATCGCGGCATTACTTGCATTCAATACATTCGTTGTTTGTTCACCAATGAAGCTAATAACTTGATTGTTACCATAATCAAGCTCAACCTGCGCATTATCAGAAACAATTAATGTTTCATTACCAAGTAAAGTATCACCTACTTTCAATTCACGCTTTTCACCTTCAGGAGAAACAGCCCATACTTTACCTGTAACTAATGTAACAATAATTGATGCGTTCATATTAACCTCATTAAAGCTTTTTATTTTTTAGCTTAAAATATAATAATTGGGTACAAAGACATATTTGCAATATGCTCTATGAATAATGTAAAGAAACGATTACTTTTACTAAAGTGTTTAATCCATATAAAAAATTCAATACTGCATTAACATTTTAACGTTCACTCAAAGAGTTTGCCTTTGCACGTAAAATAGGTTTCAGTAAGTACTCTAAAACGGTTTTTTTACCGGTTAAAATATCTAGTTGGACTGTCATCCCAGGAATAACAGCAAACTTTTCTACTGCTTTAATATCATCTGCAGCAGCCCTCACTAAATAATAAGTGTTATCTTTTTCATCAGTAATACTATCTGCACTAATGTGTTCAATTGTTGCAGATAATCCACCGTATATAGTAAAGTCGTAAGCATAAAACTTGATCGTCGCTGGTAAACCAGGATGAAGAAAAGCAATATCTTTAGGTGCAATTTTAGCTTCTACTAGTAATCGATCGTCATTAGGAACAATCTCTATAATCGAACTACCAGGCTGAACCACACCACCTATCGTGTTATAGAGGATACGTTGGACGGTACCATTTACCGGTGAGCGAATTTCTGAATATTTAACCCTATCCGCAAGCCCATCAATATTCTTTTCTAAACTACTGCGCATACTGGTTGCTTCGCTAAGTTCTGCTCGCCATTGGTTTCTCATGCCTAGCTCAACTTCAGCAATACGAGCTTCAGCTTCTTTAACACCAGACTCAATTTGACGGAGACTTGCTCTTGCTTGACGTCGCTCTCCATTAGCAAATGCAGTATCACGTTTCAATCTCAATACTTCAACTTCAGAGACGGCGCCAGACTTAAGTAATGGTGCTGTTACAGATAACTCTTGATTAGATAAACGATAAGCTTGCTCAGTTGAATTCAATTTTGCGCGAGCTTGATCTAGCTCCCTTAAGCGCTGTGAATACTGGTTTTGAGCAATCGCTAATCGTTGCTTTAATTCATTAACACTGGACTGGTAATAATCCAACTCTCGATCAGCAAGTTGCTGTTCTGATAAAGTTAAATTGTCTGCAAAATTTGGCTGATAAGGTTCTTCGTTAATTAATGCTTGTAAGCGATCTATTTTTGCATTTAATGCAAAAACTTTAACTTCACCTTCTTGAAAGTTAGCAATAAAACGGGTCGGATCAATTTTAACTAACAAGTCATTCTGCGATACTTGATCCCCTTCCTTTATAAATACTTCTTCAACGACACCGCCATCAACAGCTTGTATTATTTGCAACTGCTTAGATGGGATAACCTTTCCTTCCCCTCTTGTCACTTCATCTATTCTGGCAAATCCAGCCCAGACTAAAAGCATAGTTAAGGCAATGGCAACGCCATATAGTAAACCTCGAGCATTTAACTCTTTTTGACTCTTCTCAACTTGCACTGATGATTTTCTCCAGTCATTAGAAAAACTTGAAAAACCAGAAAAAAATGGCTTGAATAGACGATCTACCCAACCTTTCCCAACAACACTTACAACGGACAAAGAGCCTATTTTCTCAAAGGCAAATTGTTCAAGTGACTTGTCTTTTTTAGTCGTGGTTTCAGTATTGCTTTTACTCATCCTTTACTTCTCTGAACAGTTCCTTTCTCTAACGCTTTTAATACCACTTCTTTTTTACCGTCAGCGACAACTCGACTTCCATCTAAAATAATCAAGCGTTCAACAAGATGTAACAATATTGTTCTATGTGTAATCAAAAGTAATGTTTTACCTTTGGTTGTCTTCAATAGAGCATTACCAACATGATTCTCCATAACACTATCCATGGCACTGGTTGGTTCATCAAATAAATAAATTGAACGCTCTTGTACTATTGAACGAGCAACAGCGATGCCTTGTCGCTGCCCGCCTGATAGTTTTCTGCCTGCTTCACCAACTGGCATCCCTAATCCATCAGCATGATCACCAACTAATCGGCTTAGGCCAGACATTTTCACTGCATCTAATATGGCGCTTTTTTGAGGAGTGCGGACACCTAATGTAATGTTATCGTAAATACTGCCATTCAAAAGCTCAATGTCTTGAGGGATATAGCCTATTGCTTGCCTTACCTCAGAGATATCTAACTGCTCTATATGGATACCATCTATAAAAATATTGCCTTCCGTTGGTTTATATAAACCTAAAATAAGCTTTTCAATGGTACTTTTTCCGGATCCTGTTTGCCCAAGAATAGCGACATGTTCACCCGCTTTAATAGTGAAAGAGACATTGTTTAATGCAGGTGTTTTTTCTTCTGGATAAGTAAAGCTCACGCCTTTAAATTCAATATCTCCACGAATAACTGAGTGACTAACAATTTGCTTTTCAGTATCGCGTTCTTGCTCATTTTCCATAATAGTTTGCAAAGAATCTAGCGCCGTGGCAGCTTGATGATATTGCGTTAAAAGAGAAGCAACTTGAGAGACAGGAGCCAATGCGCGAGACGATAACATGTAAGCAGCGATCAACGCTCCTTGACTCATATTACCGTTTATAATTTCATAGACACCGATGATAATCATCAAGATCGCGACTGTTTGTTGTACCCAAGAAGCGGCAACGCCAACAGAACCACCAAGTAAACGTTGTTTACCAGAACATCCAGATAAATAAACGGTTGCCTGCTCCCATAAAGCCTGCATTCTTCCTGTTGCATTAAAACTTTTTAATGTTTGTGCTGTAGATAAGCTTTCAATCAATCCAGAGTTACGTTGAGAGCTAGCTTGGCTTGAAAGATCGGCCAACTCCTTCATACGCCCATGTACAGAAAGCGCATAGATTAAAACAACAATTGCACCAACCAATACCGGTATGGCCATATAAACAGAAATGATGGAGATAATTAAAATAAACAATAAAAAGAAAGGTAAATCAATCAAGGAAACTACAATCATAGAACCAATAAATGATCTAACAGATTCAAAGGATTGAACATTTGAAGCAAAAGATCCAATTGAACCAGGCGCTTTTTCCATTCTCATGCCTAAGATATGTTCCATAATATCTGCAGACATAATGGTATCGGCTCTTTGAGCAGCTAACTCAACAAACCAACTACGTAAAACACGTAAGGCTAAATCAGCACAAACAATAGTAAAAGCACCAACAGCAAGTGCCCATAATGTATCCGTAGCAAAGTTTGGCACAACCCTATCATAAACATTCATCACAAATAGCGGCATTGTCATGGCTAATATATTAATGAATAAAGCAGCGATCAAAACATCACGATAGACGCGTCGATTAGCAAAAATAACGCCCCAAAACCAATGCTTATTATTACGAGTTTTATCTTCTGTTTCTTTAGATGAATTAACTTTAAATTCTAAAGAGCAAAAAATAGCTGTTCCAATGAAATTAGCATTTAACTCTTCTAAAGAAACTTCCTGCAGCTCCATCCCCAATTCAGGGATACGAACAAATGCTTTTTTTGCACTCAGATCAACTTTTTCAAGTAAACAAGCACTGTTATTATTCTGCAACAAAATGCAGGGTAAAAGACTTTCATTTACCCTGTTCAAGGATTTGTGCATGATATTGGCATTAATACCAATACGCTTTGCAGCTCTTTTTATTAAAGCAGGCGTTAACTTATTATCGACTAAAGGTAAACCATCTAATAATGCATCTCGACTTGTTGCAATACCATGAGAGTCAGCTATATATAATAAACAACTACTCAGTGGATCATCTAAGTTAATCTCCATACGATTAATTTACCCTTTAATCTATTTTTAGCCTATCCTGCATTAATTACAGAGCGTTTTTATTTACGTTTAATATCTAGCTTAATTTCTACACGTCTATTCTGACTTCTTCCTTGAGCTGTATTATTGGAGGCAATAGGTTGGTTTGCTCCAACGCCCATTGCACTAATTATTTTACTTTCGATACCAGAATCAATGAACAAATCTTTAACGACTGTTGCACGATCCATTGATAGAGAACGATTAAACTCATCACTACCTGTTGAATCAGTATGCCCAGTAATATAAATAGCATTAACATTCGCTTGGTTTAATAATATTTTATCAGTTAACTGCTTGATTTGACTGTAAGCAGTCCCCTTAAGCTCTGAACTAGAAACATCAAATAAAGCATCACCAGATAAAATTATCGGTTTAGATAATTCAGCTGGTTGAGTATATTTAACTAGATCCAATTCGCTCTTAGGATCAATTGCACAATAGATACTTTTATCTTCGATTGTTTGTTCAGAGAAAGCATCGTCTAAATTAGGAATTTTTTCCGTTGATTCAGATAAACTAGACAGTAATAATCCCATGCTTTCTAACGTTTCAAGCTTAGCGACCTCTAAATCAAATTGCGCATTAACATAAGATCTCTCTGATTGATAAGCTTCATTTTCCGAATCTAATACATCTAATAAAGCACGACGTCCGATAGTGTATTGTTGATAATAAGCTTCTAATACCTCATTTGAAGATAGGTAATGTTTATACAAAGAGTTAATGCGTGTAGAAACATTGATTATGTCAGTGTAAGCAATAGTTGCGGTTTGACGTAAATTAACACAAACATTATCTCTGATACTTTTTGCTTGATCGATACGATCATATGCTGCTTTTTCACCAGCTCGATCGCTACCGCCATTATATAAGTTATAATTCATTCTTAACTCAATAACGCTTTCTTTACCGTAATCTCGTGGGTCGGTACGCTCATCAAAACTATTATCATTTTTATAAATAGCATGGCTAGCCCCCAACTCTATTGTTGGATAACGGTTGGCCTTGCTTGCATCAAATGATGCTTTTGCAGAGTGGATACTTTCATATGCAGAATATAATTCAGGATTATTATCGTAAGTCGTACTTAATACATACTCTAAGTTTTCAGGAAAAAGGTTATTTGGTAACTTAAATTCAGCCATTTCATCAAGTGGTAGCCTGCCAACCAATCTTAAGAATCGAGAAGTTACACTTTGAAGATTTGCTGCTTCTGTTATCAAGTTTGATTGAGCAAGTGCGACACGCCCATCAACTTGTTCCTTATCAGCTCCATTACCAACACCGCTAGCAGTTCTCTGGCTAACAAGTTTTTGAATTTCAATTGTTTTCGCTAGGTTTTTCTTACCAAGCTCGACCATCTTTCTATAACGTAATACATCTAGGTAAGCTAAACTAGACTCAAGAGCTTTGTCTTCAGCTTCGGCTAAAACATCATAGTACAAGGCTCTACTTTCGTGCTCAGCCTTTCTTAGGTTATTTCGGACACTAAAGCCATCGAACAACATTTGTGTTAGCGAGATTTCAGCACTATTTCTATCATAACTACCTCGGCTGTCGAACTCTCTATCAGCGATACCAACAGCACCAGTTAAATCTAATGAAGGTAAATACCCACCAAAAACCGCTCTTGCATCATCTTGAGATGCTAAAAATGCTTTTAATTGACTATTGATTGCAGGATTCGTATCTAATGCTTGTTTGACAGCCGCTCTTAAAGTATCAGTTTCAGCAATCGCGTTACTGGCATAACCAAACATTAAAAAAGAAGATGCAACTCCTACCAATAGGTCTCGTTTAATTAAACCAATAAATTTAGTTTTAAAAATAGAACGCTTTTCCATGCAAATTAACTCCATACAAATTTTATTAATAACAAGCAAACCTCAAAACCTACTTAAATAGCAAAGTAGATAATCGAAGTTAATTTAATTGACAATAATTTACCTAGCTTTCCTGTCCTAACTAATTCAACTAACTAGAACAATATTATTGACTGCATAAACTTAATTAGATGTTAAATAAAAGCGAATACTTCAGCCAACTTATTGTTTCTATTATATAATTAGACTCTTTTTAATACGAGCCTTTATTTCCCTGACATTTATTTGTCACAAAAATACCCCTAAGTAGATAGCTACAAATCAATTGTGCGATATGAATCACAAAATATTCAGTATTATAATAAATAATATTGATATTAATTTAATAATTGCAGTTTTTAAGGCAGCACCTTGCATCAGGAAAATAGCAATTTAAAGTCACAAACTGATAATTAAAATACTTTTTAGTTCTATAAATTGCTTAGGCTCGGCAATACCAATACGCAATGCATCTTGTTCATCAGTCAAGCGAACATAGACAGCACTTTCACAAAGTCGTTGGTAGATTTGCTTAGCATTTTCCATGAATACAGTTACAAATAAGGCATTGGTTTTGATACGAGCGGTAGGGAAATAGGTTAATAATAGTTGATGCATTTTTTCACTTTGGCTTTGTAATCTATCCTTTTGTAGGATTTGCCAACTTATATCCTGTAAGGCTTGCTCGGCAATAAATAATGCAGGGCCATTAATTGACCAAGGGCCAATACTTTCTTTAATGATATCTCGCCATATTTCAGTGGTGCATACAAAGCCAATACGGATCCCAGCTAAACCAAAGAACTTACCAAAGGAACGAAGTACGATCAGATCCTCATATTCATTGTTAATATGAGGAATAAAACTAAACTCAGGAGGGAAAATATCAGCAAAGGCTTCATCAATAATCAGTAATGCTTGCTGCTGCTGACAATGTTTTCTTAATTGAGTTAATTGCTGAATAGAAAAAGTATCAGTAAGTGGATTATTTGGATTAATCACTACTACAACACTATTTTTTTCGATGTTATCTGGTAATACACCTTGATAAAAATGTAATTGATACCCGGCTAGAGACCAAGCTCGTTGATGCTCTTTATAACCGACTTTAGGCAAGTAAGCATGCTTTACTTGAGCTGATTTAATCGCACTATTTTTGTCATTCCAAAGTGAAGGTAGTTTTTCGATTAATTGTTGACTGCCAGCAACCGGCCAGCAGAATTCGGCTTGGTAATAACCTTGTG
Organism: Psychromonas aquatilis; assembly: GCF_038155185.1. Classification (NCBI taxonomy): domain Bacteria; kingdom Pseudomonadati; phylum Pseudomonadota; class Gammaproteobacteria; order Alteromonadales; family Psychromonadaceae; genus Psychromonas; species Psychromonas aquatilis. The sequence continues at coordinate 53,070 of NZ_JBAKAZ010000014.1, read as the reverse complement.
CAGCAGTGATCAAAGACGGTGAAATAGTAGGAAGGTCTTGCCATATTTTTTCTGGAATTTCAGGAATAGTGTAACTAAATGGCGCTATCCCTGTTGAAAGGTCTAACCATTCTTGTTCAGGAATTCCGAACTGCTTTGCGACTTTACTTAGTTGCCCCCCATGGATAATTGCCATTCTTTCAATCAACCTTATATACGTATTTTATGTCATATTAATCAGGATAATTAACTGATCTATTTTACTGGTTAAAATAACTTATTTCTTCGTTGTAATTTTCACAAATAGAACAAGTATAAATCACACTAAACATAGCCACAAAGCAACAACCACTAGCCAAAGCAATACAGCTTGCTTCACTAAGGTTAGACTCAATGCGATATGTTTACCTTGCACAACTTCACCTTCACCTAGCTGAGGAGAAACCACTGTTTTACCAAAATAAACCGCACTGCCGCCTAAACAAACTTGTAAAACTGTTGCACCTGCCGCCATCACCCAACCACCGTTATGGCTTTTATAGTCTCGACTCTGTTGATAAGCGTTATTTAATGCCTGTCGTGCAGTCCCATTAAATAACCCTATGATGACGAATAATAAGGCTGTGATTTTAGCGCTAATAAAACCTAATAAATCGTCAATACGCGCACTGCATTTACCAAAGTAGTTAAACTGTTCATTTCGGTATCCCCACATTGCATCAAGCGTGTTACTTAAACGATGCACAATAACCAATGGCGCTCCGCCTAATACAAAATAAATTAAGGTAGCCGTTACCCCATCATGTCCATTTTCTAACATGGATTCAGTGGTTGCTCGGCTAATCGCTTGAGCGTCAAGTTCGCTGGTATCACGACTTACAATGTAAGAGCAAAAATGCTGTGCTTGTGGTAGATCACCTTGACTTAAAGGAAAGTATATTTGCATACCGTGCTGGTTCAAACTATTTAATGCCACGGCCCAATACACAATATAAATATTAATCAGAAATATCAGATAAACCGGTAAAGTCCAGATTAAAATAAAGTAAATGAACGGCACGGGTAAGACTAATATCGCCCATCCAAGTATGCCTTTGATAAAACGTTGTTTTGAGGTGCCTTTATTTAATTTTTTCTCAATTAAATTTGCTAAATTACCAAATAATATTAATGGATGATAACGATTAGGTTCACCAATAAAGTGATCGATAAGCAAAGCCATTATCAGTGTAGACAACACGCTCATAAGCTTGAAAAAGTACCTGATTCTGGATCGTAACTTAATGCAATAAGCTCTGCATTTTTGTAGTCATAGCCAGTGCTTGCGATCTCTTGAGACTGTGAATTTGGAGTGAGGCTAGGAACAAATTGTGCCATGAAACAACGTAAAATATCACCATGAATAATAATTAAACTAACGTCTTTCGCTGCGCTTGTTAGTTCTTTTCTTAATGTGTTCTCAAAGCGCGCTAATAGCTGCTTTGAGCTTTCGCCTTGTTGCGGCTTACAGTCAGTAATCTGAGAAGTGATCTCATTATAATCACTTAACGTGTTGACCTGATAGGTGTATTTACCTTGCCAATCACCAAAATGGCGTTCTTCGAAGCCTTTTATTTGTATCGGTGACAGCTGTAAAATTTGCCCACAAATATCAGCAGTTTGTACTGCTCTGCCTAATGGAGAAGTTAAGATTTGTGTGATATTTAATGTACGGCATTGCTCAGCTAATAATCTAGCTTGTTGTTTACCTTGAGCTGTAAGAAGACTGTCTAGTTGACCTTGAATACGCTTTGCAACATTCCATTCAGTCTGTCCATGACGGGCAAGATAAAAAATAGTTTTGTTATTCAATGTGAACTCTTATATTGATAAAGGTAAAAGGTTGAGACAATTATAATGGTATTTAATTCAACGAGCTTAGCAAATATAAGCTGTTAAAATAAGAGCATAATATACATGGCTTATTGAGGAGTAAACAGTTATCAAAAATTGTTGATAACTGTTTATTATTAAGCGTAAGTGGTGACTCAATTATTTATTGAGGCCACTACTTGCGATGTGCTAATGCTTCACCTTTAAAGCCATTTTCGATACGCTCTTTTTCCTCATCTAATAACTCTTGAGGGAATTGGCTCATAAAGCAATTACAAATACCTTCACCGATCATCGTTCTTGGGCCTAAAGGATGAGCAATGTGCTTATACACGCCATGGCTATGTGGTTCTGCATGACTGTGACCATGTGCATGGCCGTGATCATGTGAATGGCTATGGTCATGTGCATGACTGTGATCGTGCGAATGACTATGGTCATGTGAATGCTCATGGTTGTGCGCTTCAGGATCTTGGTACTCAGCATGGTGATGATGAACATCCACTTCGCCTGCCGCTAAACGACGCTTGAAGGTTGCCATTAAGTCTTCACCCTGTACTTGTTGTTTTTCCATAATATTACGTACACGAACCTCAAAGGCATCAATCACTTTATCGTGATCACGTAGGTACGGTGTGTTAATGAATTCAACTTCTGGGTTTTCTTTAGCTACTTTATCAATATATCCAGAAATACGTTTAATTAAACGCCCCGTGAACAAGAAGTAAGGCGCAACAACAATACGCTTAAAGCCAAGTTTTAATAGCTTCTCAAGCCCAACACCTACTGATGGATAAGTCACACCAGAGTAAACGGTATCAGCCCAACCAAAGCCCATGTTTTCACTAACAATACGCGTTAATTTAGCCGCTTCTGCATTTGCTTCAGTATCTGAAGTACCACGTCCCACAACCACCAGCATCGTATCGTAAAGTTCTTTAGGTGGATTATCTGCATCCAATCCTAATGACTCATAAATACGCGCTTGAAAGGCATTGATCATAGGTTGTTGTAAACCTAACTCTTGACCGTAGGTTACTTGTAAACCCGCATTTTTTTCTTCAAAAGTGGTTAATACAGATGGAATGTCATTTTTAGCATGAGTCGCCGCAAATAACATACCTGGTACTGCGTATATATGGTTAACACCTTGCGCGATTAGACTATTTAATCCCATGTGGATATTGGGTGCTGAATACTCTAAAAAACCATATTCAATAGGCATATCAGGAAAACGTTTTTTTAACCCTTCTGCGACTAATGAAAATTCAACTTCAGCATCTTTATCACGACTACCGTGACCACATACCATAATACCTTTTTTAACTACTTGTTCATTCATTTTACATCTCTTTTCTTGTCTATATTTATGCTGAGCTGATTCGGCTGCCATGGTACCAATAGCCATAAAAACAGCAACGTTAACTTTTACTTTTTTCTTGCCATTTATTTTCAAATAAAAAGCTTTCTATTGGCGCTGCTTCACCCCATTTTTGTTCAATTAGCATTGGTTTTTCATAAAACTTTTCAACATGTCCGATACACAAAATTGCAATCGGTCGGCTGTCGCCAGGCATATCTAATAAATTGGCTAATTGAACTGGTTCAAATAAAGAAACCCAACCCAAACCAATGCCTTCTGCTCGAGCGGCTAACCACATATTTTGAATGGCACATGATACCGATGCTAAATCCATATCTGGCATGGTGCGTCGTCCAAACACATGCTTTTCACGGCCGTCAGGTAATGCAACAACAATCAATTCTGCACATTCAGCAATTCCTTCTACTTTTAACTTTAAGAATTCACTTTTGCGGTCATCTAATAAGTCAGCAGTAGCAGTTCGCTCTGCGGCTACCAGTTGTTGAATATCAGTTTTTAGCGCAGCGTTAGTCACACGTATAAAACGCCACGGCTGCATTAAGCCGACACTCGGGGCTTGATTTGCGACGGTTAATAAACGTAACAATAAGCCTTCTTCCAATGGTTCTGGGCTAAAGTGACGCATATCACGGCGTTCTTTGATTACTTTATAAATTGCCTGCTTTTCACTTTCTTGATAACTGTGCTGGCTCTTCATGACTTACTCTCTTGCATTTCATCACACTGTAACAATAAGTCTTGTAGCTTTTCTTGATACTCATCAGGTGCTTGCCATAAACCACGTTGCGCCGCTTCCATTAACCTTTCTGCCATTTCTTCCATTATTTGTGGATTATTATCTTTCAAAAACTGTTGGTTCTCTTGATCCATCAATAGCGTATCGGTCACTTGCTGATATTGATAATCGGCTATCAAATCAGTAGTAGCATCGTAAGCGAACAAATAATCGACTGTTGCCCCCATCTCGAAAGCACCTTTATAACCATGCTCTCGCATTGCCTCAATCCATTTCGGGTTCAATACGCGTGAACGTAACACTCGGTTTAATTCTTCTTTTAAAGTACGAATAATCGGCTTACTTGGGTTGCTATGATCACTGTGATAAATAGTTGGCGCTTTGCCAGAATAAACTTGAGCTGCGTTACTCATACCGCCTTGAAATTGATAATAATCATCAGAGTCGAGTAGATCGTGTTCGCGGTTATCTTGGTTTTGTACCACCACTTCAATATTGCTTAGCCTATCTAAAAAGGCTTCTTTGGCCTGCACGCCATCTTTATCGCTGTTGCCATAGGCGTAACCGCCCCAGTTTAAATATGCTTCTGCTAGGTCACTTTTTTCTTCCCAGCAACGCTCATCAATTAAACCTTGTAAACCGGCACCATAAGCACCTGGTTTAGAGCCAAAGACACGATAACTTGCTTGTCGCTTTGCTTGTTCAACAGCCATGCCGTCAGCAATTAATTGTGCTTCACGCTGTTGAATATTATGCTGAATTAAGTTGCCATTACCCGGCTCTTTAAGTTCACTAATCGCTACTACAGCAGCATCAAAAAGTGCCATGACATTGGCAAAGGCATCACGGAAAAACCCAGAGACACGTAAGGTTACGTCAACGCGAGGTCGGCTCAGTAATTGGAAGGGAATGATTTCAAAATCTACCACGCGATGGCTCCCTTCAGCCCAGATCGGTTTAACCCCCATTAGCGCAAAGGCTTGCGCGATATCATCACCACCAGTGCGCATTGTTGCCGTTCCCCACACCGATAACCCCAGTTGTTTAGGATAATCACCTTCTTCTTGTAAGTGACGATTAATCAGTGCTTGTGCTGATTGTTGGCCTAATATCCAAGCCGCTTTTGACGGAATGGCTCGGTTATCCACTGAGTAAAAATTACGTCCTGTCGGTAAGGTGTCTAATCGGCCACGAGTAGGTGCGCCACTTGGGCCAGCTTCAATAAACTTACCGTCAAGTCCATCTATAATCGCACTCAATTCATTTTCAACACTTTGTTGTAAGGCTTTATGGATAGTTTGCTGCGCATAAGTGAGTAAGGCATGCGTTGCGGGAAACTCAATTAACTCAGCGAGATCATTATCTGCTAATAAATTGTCTGTTAATAAACTATCTGCTAATAAGTATTGTTGTACCCACTTCAAAGCCAGCAGTTCTAAACGCTCGCGGGTATCAGCCGTGCTTCGCCATAATGAATCACAGACAGTCGCCAATAAATCAGGCTTAGGGCCAGTCCAATTTTCACGACCTGCGCTTAATGGGTCAAACAATTCTCCATCAAGCAACAATGAAAAATCACTGACTAAACAGTGTAAAATACCTTGGTTAATGTGCCCTTCCCCACGTGGTAAACGTAATAAGGCAATTAAGGTATTTGCGATTTTATGGTTCTCGGGTAATTCCCCTAAAATATGCAAGCCATGGCGAATTTGTGACTCTTTAATATCACACAAATAAGTATCTAATTCTTCTAATACTTGGTTATCATCACCACGTGCTGCTTCATTTAATTCATCTAAGATATTGGTGCTTTGTACTTTCTCTAAAATTTGTTCTCTAAGCCATACTTCACGTCGAGTATCTAATCCTTGCGCTTGATAATATTCATCCACCAAGCCTTCTAATTCTGCCATGTCACCATAGGTTTCGGCACGTGCCATCGGCGGCATAAGGTGATCGACAATTACAGCTTGCGTACGACGTTTAGCTTGCGCCCCTTCCCCGGGATCATTGACGATAAATGGATAGAAATGTGGCATTGGACCTAATACCGCATCTGGCCAACACTCGTTAGACAATGCTAAGCCTTTACCGGGTAACCATTCTAAATTACCGTGTTTTCCCACATGAATAACTGCATTCACTTGGTAAGTAAAACGTAACCAAAAGTAGAAGGCTAAGTAGTTATGCGGCGGAACTAAATCAGGATCGTGATAGTTGGCTAATAAGTCGATATTAAAACCACGCGCAGGTTGAATACCTATAAAGGTTTCACCTAAACGGATACCGGCGATCATTAATCGCCCATCACGACATTTAAGATCATCTTCTGGTTGCCCCCAACGTTCGGTAATCGCTTGTTGGCTGGCTAACGGTAGTTCAGCAAAATACTTTTTGTATTCGAACAGAGAGAGGCTTTGCCAACAGGCCAAATGATGTAAGGTATTTGGGTTATTTGTAACGGATTGTAATAGTTGTTCAATCAGTTTATTTCCGTTCTCAGGCACCTCGCTAATCGGATAACCTGCTGTTTTTAAATTGGTTAATATATTAACTGTTGAATTCGGGGTATCTAACCCTACGCCATTGCCTATTCGCCCATCTTTTGTGGGGTAGTTTGCTAAAATTAAAGCAATGCGTTTATCTTGATTAGCCGTTTGAGATAACTGAATATATTTTTTAGCTAGCTCAATTACAAATAGCGCACGCTCTTGATGTAATTGATATTGCACTAAGGAGATCTGTGTTTTTTCATCATAAAATGCTTCACTTTTGAAGCTAATCGCACGTGTTAATACTTTACCATCCATTTCCGGTAAAACCACTTGCATGGCGATATCACGACTGCGTAAACCTTGTTTATAATCTTGCCAATCTTCTAAAGTACTACTTGATAACACTACCTGCAGAATAGGAATATCAAGGTCAAATATACGTGTAAAGCTATTTGGCTGAGAACTTAATCCGGGTGTGCTTACTGTGTTTGATGCAAACCCTGTAGAGTTTAAAATCAGACGACAATCATGCTCAACCAACAACGTATTAACGACTTTCATGGCCTGTGGATCTTTTAGTGAGCTGATCACGATTGGGAGCGGATTTAAGCCCTTTTCTGACATTAATTCGATCAATTGATCGAACATTTTACAGTTTGCAGACTGTAAGTGACTACGATAAAACAGTAATGCGGTAACTTGTTGCCCCGCTTTCCATTGTATCTTTTGTTGATTGTAAAATTGCGCGACAGGTAAAAAATCTGCTTCTGAAGATACGACCGATAAATCAAAAAACTGCTGATTTAAAAAGGTAAATAATTGCGCACTATTTTCAATGCCACCCGCTCGACAGTATCGCCAAACCTGATGTTGAACTTGTCCTGACACAGTTGATAATTCGATTAACTCGGGATCGATATTATCGTCGCCAGGCACTAAAATAAGATGGCGATTAGGTGCTTCTTTTGACCAACGAATAAGCCCTTCCACACCGTATTGCCAATAAGCTTTGCCACCTAATAGCGACACCACCACCACCTGCGTTTGCCCAAGGACTTTATCTTCATAAAGGTCGAAGGCTGCTGGCTTTAATAAGTTAGTCCAATTCACTAAACGCGTTTCTACTAAAGCATGAGCTTCAGTCGCTGTTTGGTATCCAGCAGAAAGAGCAGTTAATTGACTATCGGCGGCGCTGAACACCACTAAAGGCGCTGGAGATTGTGCTAAATCGACAATCCCCTCTTGTTCAACAAACCCACCTGGTTGTGCTGCTAATAGGTGCATTAACGATTAAACCTCAGCGCTTTTTAGAATAGCTGTTACAGTCGCTTCATCTAAGCCTTTACCGATTAATACTAATTCTGTTTTTGGCGTTTCTGCTGCTTCCCATAAGCGGTCAAAATGCACATCTAAACGTTTACCAACCGCTTGTAACACTTGACGCATTGGTTTATTTTCAACGGCTGCAAAACCTTTAATGCGAAATAGATTAAATTCATTTAACAGCCTTTCTACGTTAGCTTTCAGTTTGTCAGCATCCACTTTACCCAAGCTGATCACCATTGAGTCAAAGTGATCATGCGCGTGGTCATGATGTGCTCCGTGAGCATGGTGATGATCGTGGTGATTATGTACTTTATCGATGTTCTTCTCAGAGCCAGCATTGATACCGATTAATACTTCTAATGGCACGTCACCGTTATTGATGTAAGCCGTTTTTACTGAGCTTGGTAGACGTTTTTGTACAACGTCTTTTACACGTGCTTGCTCTTCTTCATTTAATAGGTCACTTTTACTCACAACAACCAGATCTGCAGAGTTTAACTGATCATCTAATAGCTCTTGTAAACTTGGATCGTGATCTAGGCTTTCATCCATTGCACGTTGTTTTAATACTTTCTCTTCGTCAGCAGCAAAGCGTCCTGCAGCAATAGCCGGGCCATCTACCACAGTGATAACGGCATCCACTGTGCAGTGCTCTTTAATACCCGGCCAGTTAAAGGCTTGTACTAATGGTTTTGGTAAGGCTAAACCAGACGTTTCAATCAGGATATGGTCGATTTGATCACGGCGCTCAACCAATTTTTCCATTACAGGTAAAAACTCTTCTTCTACCGTACAACAGATGCAACCATTGGCTAGTTCGTAAATACCCTCTTCACCACCAACTAATTCAGCGGCTTCATCTTCACACTCTAATGGGCAACTACGAAGCAGTTCTGAATCGATATCTAACTCACCAAATTCATTCATGATCACAGCAATACGTTTGCCTTTGGCTTTTTTAAGTAAATTAGCCAGCAGAGTCGTTTTACCGCTTCCAAGAAAACCAGTTACCACAGTCGTTGGGATTTTATTTAATGAAACATTACTTGCTGTCATCTTGAGCCTCTAATTCTTGTATTGATAATTCGCCTTTACGACGACGGAAAATATTTGGTTTGTCTTTATGGTAAAGGTAAGAGTCTTCAAAGTTAGTGGTATCTAATACATGTCCAACTAAAATTAACGCAGTTAATTTGAAACCTTTCGCTTCCACTTTTTCAGCGATATCCGCTAACGTGCCAGTCACTTTATCTTGATCTGGCCATGAGCTGCGGTAACAAACAGCAACAGGACAATCTTCACCATAGTGAGGGATCAACTCCGCCACGATTTTGCGAATTTTAGTAATGCCTAAATGGATTGCTAAAGTTGCTCCGCTTTGTGCTAATTGCGGTAAACGTTCACGCTCTGGAAAAGGTGTTTTACCTTCATAACGAGTCATAATGACTGTTTGAGATACACCAGATAAGGTTAATTCTTTACCTAAATAAGCTGCAGAAGCCGCTGTTGCACTAACGCCAGGTATCACTTCATAATCAATACCGTGTTTGTCTAAACGACGAATTTGTTCTGCGATAGCACCATATAATGCAGGATCACCACATTGTAAGCGCGCCACATCTTTGCCCGCTTTTGCAGCCTCAACAAAATAAGCTTCCATCTCATCTAGGTTGATCTTGGCAGTATCAACAATCAGTTCCGCACTGTCTTCAACATCTTGTAGTGTTTGACGTGGAATTAATGAGCCAGCGTATAGCACAACAGGACATTGCTTTAATAAACGCGCTCCTTTAATGGTCATCAACTCAGGATCACCTGGCCCTGCACCGATAAAATAAACTTTCATAGTTATTCCATATTTTTATAATTAATCTTTTAACTTTACCCAAGGCAAAAGCACCACTCCTCATTTACCGAGTGAGTACTTTCTTCTCAGAACTACCTTGGCACAGCGCTATAATTTCTTTTTATAACCACGTGGTGTATAAACCCATGATTTTTCACCATTGATAATATGACGAGACTCACTATTACCGACACTTACTAAGGTAAACATATCTACATCTTTAGCATCTAGCTCATCCAAACGGATAATACGAATAGTTTCATCTTCACGCGTTAACTGGCGACCTAGTAACACAGGGGTTGATGCTGGACGATACTTTAATAATACGTCACGCGCATGGTTAAGCTGCCAATCACGTTTTTTCGATACTGGGTTATAAAAAGAGATAACAAAATCACCTTCACCGGCACTATGAATACGCTTATCAATGGTTTCCCAAGGCGTTAACAGATCTGACAAACTAACAGTGCAGAAGTCATGCCCTAACATTGCACCAATACGACTTGCGCCAGCTTGCATCGCTGATATTCCAGGCACTACATCAATTTCAACATCTAACCATTCTGGATGGTCTTCTAAGCCTTGAAGTTGTCTATCCAATAACTCAAACACTAAAGTGGCCATTGCATAAATACCAATATCACCACTTGAAATAAGTGAAGTGGTTTTACCACTTGCCGCGAGATCTAAGGCTAAACGTGCTCGCCCAATCTCTTCTCCTAAGGGTAAATCGTGGTGTACCTTGTTATTACAAGGCTCACCTAACAAGTCTAAATACAGTCCATAAGCGACTAAATCAGTACTTTGCTCAACCGCTTTCAATGCTTTTGGCGCCACTAAATCTGCATTTCCCGGTCCCATACCGACAACAAAAAGTTGTTTTTTTAAACTCATTTTATTTCCTAGTTTTTAATGTTCTACAGGCTATAACTTCTGGCGATTGCACAGGTAGCTTGTTTGTTTTTATGTTTATTAAGTAGTAACTCACTACCATTATTGGTTAACTGTTGAGCTTGATACAATGCAGCAGACTCTGCGACACCATATACGCCAACGGTTTTTAAAATATAATCAGATTTAGTCGAAAGACGTTCTTCCATCAGACTTAAGCGCTGAGCGTTAAAAGTTAAATAAGGTTTTTGTAATGTATCAGCTAAAGCAATTAAACCCACTTCATCGCTCTTAATATCGATACTGGTAATGGCACTGATATCATCGATAGTTAGCCCAGCTTTCACTAAACATTCATTTAATAAACCTTGTAAAACTGCCTCAGGGCAATGGCGCTCACAGCCCATACCAACAACATATTTAGGTTTTAAGTAGCTATTAGCTGTGGTTAACACTAATTGATTTTGTAACAACTCGGTGACTTGTCTAGCCAACTCGTTGGCACCGCCTTCGTGCCCAGATAGCAGCGGGATCACAAACTGCCCTTGCTCATCCAAAACCAACACCGCAGGGTCGCTATATTTATCATTTATCACAGGTGCCAATGTACGAATCACGATACCAGTGGCACAGATAAAGATAAGCGTATCGCCTTGTGTAAAGTAGCTTTGTACCGTCTCCTTGAAAGGTGTTGGTTTAAAGCAAACATCACTCTTTGTAGGTGTCGATACAGGTATCGATACAGCTGTCGAACTACTATTGAAAAGGTGTTGTAAACGCCTAGCTAACTGAAGGCCAACCTCTGTTAAACAAATAATTCGAATCACGCAGTCAATTCCTCACGCGTGATCACAAATAATGAGAAATAAGGCCCAGCAACATTGTCTAACTGATTTAAATCTCGAATTACTTTTTGTTGGTCACGACTAACATATTCCAAGTAATTAGCATCATCGAAACGATTGGTCTCTTTTAACAGAGCAATTAAACGCGGACGTTCTATCCCAGCTTTCATGATTACAATGGCATCGTGCTCTAACAAAGCCGTTTTAATTTTTGCGTCGCTATGACGCCCTGTGATAACAGCAAAAGACTGCTTTAATACCGTTAATGGTAATTGCAACTCTGCAGTTGCAGCCACAAAAGCAGGTATTCCTGGAATAACTTGCGATGCAAATTGACTGTCTAAACGCTCCAGTAAATAGGTAAAAGATCCGAAAAATAACGGGTCACCTTCACATAGAAAAGCCACGGTTTTACCCTGTTCAAGCTCTTCCTGTATTTGCATAATCGCTTTATCGTAGGCAGCATTGGCAGCAACACGTTCACGTGACATAGCAAAGCGCACACCTAAATATTGCTGTGTTTTAATTGGGTCTTTTAAGGCTTCACTGGCAATCTCTAAAGCTTGTGATTGCCCTGATTCGTTCTCTAAATAACAAATCACATCCGCGGCTTGAATCGCGCGAAAAGCTTTCAATGTTAGTAACTCAGGATCACCGGGACCAACTCCCACCCCGATAAGCCTGCCTTTATCAATATTTAAAGTCGCACCACTCATTATTTATCTCGTTTGATAAAACTAAATAAAGTAACCGGCATTGCAGGACGGTAAGCAAGTTGTCCGCCTAAAGAGCCACTTTTATTGACCGCAACTTGTAACGTTTCTAATTCGCTATCTTGTAAGTTTGAACGCAATAAATAAAAGGCTAATAATTGAGACTTAGTTCTCTCCATCACCGCAGAAACAACAATCTGCCCACCATCTGGCAATTGCTCCCATAACGAAGTTAATAGCTCAGGTAACTCACCATCGCTACCACCAATAAATATTTTATTAGCAATGGGTAAGCCAGTTAATGCTGCAGGGGCTCTGCCATAATGGGTTGATAAATTGCGCACCACACCAAATTTCTTCTTATTTTGTACTAAGCAATCAAATCTTTCTTGGTTATGTTCAATCGCATGAACTGTTGCTTTAGGGCACCAGTAAGATAGCTCAACAGAAACGCCACCACAGCCTGCACCGATATCCCAAATTAAATCATCTTTACTAGGTTGTAATAATGACAAAATAGCGAGACGCACTTCACGCTTACTGATCATGCCTTTACTACCAAGCTCTCCCGTTTCAAAATCAGCATCTTTAATACCAGGGAACTCAGGTAAAAAGCCTTTATTTGGTCCACAAACCACAAAGGTAACATGTAGAGCATCAAAAGATGGGCGTTTACCTGAAGTTTCAGCTTCTACTAACTCAGCAGCACTAAAGCGCGATATTTTTTGCTCTTTATACCCAAGACGTTCACAAACAATGATCTCCGCATTTAGGAAGCCACTATCTAAACAGATACCTGCGATATGTTGAGGAAGGCTATCTTGATCAGTCAATAATAAAAGTGTTTGCTGTGCTTTTAAGTCAACTTTTAGCTTCTCTAAGGGACGACCATGTAAACTAATAACATTGACATCTTGTTGTGCAATCGACAAGCTGTGACAAGCCTGAGTGATACTTGAAACTGCAGGGAAAAAACGTACTGTTGCATCATGAAAGTTCTTACTGATCCAAGTACCGATACCATAATAAAGAGGATCACCAGAGCCCAAAACAACAACTTTTTGCTCTGTTTCAATAAGTGACTTTAATTCTTTTAGCTTTGGAATAATTTCAGTTCTTGGTGGTAAACTCGTCGCATTAGGCTCCACCGCTTGTTGCTCACCTTCCCCTAGCGCTTCTATTTTAGGCTGCACCGCTAGGTGTTTTTCTAAAGTACGTAACTGGCGTTCAGAACCAATCACTAAGTCTGCTGACTGTAAAGCTAATAAAGCTTGGTCGCTAAGCATCGCATGTTCGCTAACACCTAAACCAATGACTGCAATTTCACGAACTGATTTAGAAACTGACTTCTTTTTAACTTCATCATTAAAACCAAACTTACTTATTAACTTTTTAAATATACTCATTAATATAACTCTCCTTTGATACAACGTAATAAAGCATTACAACTAGCACTAGATACGGCACTACCGCCTTCACGCCCTAGTAAAGTGATGCATTCAACGCCTAATTTTTGATGTACTTCCCATAATGCTTGCTTAGATTCTGCAGCCCCAACAAACCCAACAGGCATACCGATAATTAACGCCGGTTTTGGTGCCCCTTGATTGATCATTTCTAATAAACGAAATAAAGCAGTAGGTGCATTACCAATCACAACAATACTGCCTTCTAGATAAGGTAACCAAGCAGTTAATGCTGCCATGGTTCTCGTTTCCCCACTTTCTTTAGCTTGTTCAGGAACCCCTTGTGCATTTAAAAAGCACAAAGGATCTGTTTTAATCATACGCTTAGTGATCCCCTGTTTCACCATTTCTACATCGCATAATATAGGTGCGCCCGCTTTTAAGGCAATAATTCCTGACTCACAGGCATTTTCACTAAAGCGAAGTTGCGATGCCACTGTTGGAATACCTATACTATGCACCACTCGCATCGCCACTTGTTGTGCTTCTATAGACAAGTGTTCAAGATCGGTTAATGCTCTTATTTGACGAAAACTTTCATTTTCTATCAGGCTTGGATCATGGATATATTCAAATTTCATTTTTAAACTCAATATTATTAGCAGCCACTAGCCGCGCTCAATTGCTTAATACAACCTGCTTGATTATCAAATTGGAACAATAAAGGGGGTAAACAAGGTCGCTTAAATTGATAAACGGGGATCCCGGCTTCGGCAGCTGCTTTAATTTTTGCATAAGTACTATTACCACCACTATTTTTACTAATGATGGCGTCGATTTTATATTCTTTAATTAGTTGCTTTTCATCTTCTAAATTAAAAGGGCCAATGGCCTTTAACCACAAAACATTAGTAGGTAATTCGACCTTAACTGGCATCGCAGTACGAATAATGATTTGTTTCGTTTGCATAGCCAAGCTATCAATCACTGACTGCGAGACTTGCCCTGCCGTGATAAACAAACATTGATAGCCTTTGATTTTTTCAATTAACTCAGGCCAGTCGTCAACTTCAACCCAATGATCTGAGGTTGTTTTTTCCCATGGCTTTCGATGAAAGCGTATTGCAGGTATTGATAAAAGCTCGCTAACTTCGGCTATGGTATCGCTCATCTTTTTTGCAAAGGGATGAGTTGCATCAACCACATGTGTAAATTGATGGTCGGTTATAAATTTTTGCAAGCCACCAAATTGAGTAAATCCACCACTAATAACCGGGCATGGCACTGTTGCTTTTCGCACTATTCCTGCAATGCTATACACCACATCAAATTGAAGCTCGTGTAATCGTGTCGCTAATTTACGCCCATCAGCTGTCCCTCCAACCACTAATATTTTCATAAATTAACCTCAGCACTACTAACGATTTTACCTTGTTGGTCGAATTTATCTTGATGGCTATTTGCCACAAATACACCTTTTCGATTGACCGCCCACACTTCTACCTCAATGGACTCATGAACAATGGTTTTAGCAAATTTTAAGGCTTCAATACAGACAACAGTCGCGATATCTAAGCCTGCCTGTTTAGTCATATTAAGCACTTGAATCGTGGTATTAGCGGTTAAAATTTGTTGCTGTAGTTCAGCACTAGCACCTAATTTTTTTGCGATATTGGCTAATTGCTCAAAGTCGATACTTGATTGGCGGCTATTGAGGTCTAAATGCCCATTTGCTAACTTGGTTAACTTACCAAAGCCGGCACTAATACTCAGCTTCTGGATACGGTTACCTGATTTGGGATCGATTTTTTCACGACGTAAATACTTCATCATCGCCCCTACAAAATCGCCCATCTCTATTAAGCTGATTTCATCCATTTGATAGTATTCTTTAATGGCATGTTCGCTAGCAATACCCGTGGAAGCGGCTAGATGTGTAATACCATTGACTCGAGCGACATCAATACCTTGGTGAATAGAGGCAATATAAGCAGCACATGAATAAGGGCGAACAATGCCTGTTGTCCCAAGAATCGACAATCCACCAATAATACCTAAACGGCTATTCATGGTATTGGTTGCTATTTTCTCTCCGTTTACAATACCTACTGACACCTCAAAGCCGCCTTGATATTGGTACGCTTGAGCATAATGTTCAAGGTGGCTTATCATCATTTTTCGGGGTACAGGATTAATAGCAGGCTCACCAATAGCCAAGACTAAACCTTCGCGAGTTACTGTTCCAACGCCTTCAGCAGCTTTAAAAGTAATGCCAGGCTCAGAAAGTAAACGCAGTTCAACAAACAAAGTTGCACCATGCGTTGCATCAGGATCATCACCGGCATCTTTAATAGTGCTAGTACGTATCCCTTTTGCAAGTGGTTGATAATCGATGATATCGAGATTAACTACTTCACCACGCGGCAAAGTAATTTCAACACTGGCCGGTTGCTTATTGGCTAATAACGCACGTGCAGCAGCCACACAGCAAGCTGTTGCACAACTTCCTGTGGTTAAACCATTACGTAATGGTTGCTCTGTTTCGCTTGTTTCCGGCCACATAGTTCAGCAGTACCTATTGTTGTGCTTGCATTGCTGCTTGCTGTAGAGTCGAAGTGCTAACAGGACTGTTTATAGGTTGGTTATTGTAATTTTCCCAAGCCATTAACTTCTCTTGATCAACGGCTTGTAATTTCCCCATGAAAAGATCCGCAATTAATACTGGATTAGATGGGAAAAACAGATGTAAATAACTCGCCGTTAAATTCTCAGTTCGATAAATCGCTTCACCCGGTGCGGGGTGGCGTTGGCGCTGACCGTAACCGATTGGTTGCATTTCCATAATGGCACGCGACCTATGGTGGGCATGTCCGTGAATTTCACCTTCAGGTAAAATAGCTTTTTGCATCCCCTGACAGCCACGCTTACCAGACATACTGCCGTAGCCATCTAATAACCCAAGCATTTGATGGTGTTTTTCATCTAAATCCACCAGCTCATTAAGGCAATATAAAAAACCACCACATTCCGCTAGGATAGGTTTTCCGGCTTTATTAAATTCATTAATTTGTGCTTGTAATTCTGTATTTTTAGCCAATTGAGCTGCATACAACTCAGGGTAACCTCCGGGTAACCATAGGGCATCAACTTCAGGTAATGCATCTCCTTTTAACGGAGAGAAATAGTGTAATGTTGCCCCCATCTCTTCTAACAAGCGCGTGTTGGCTTGATAGATAAAACTAAACGCAAGATCCTGTGCGATTGCGATCTGTTTACCTGCTAATAATGGTTGTACTTTAGGTTGCTCAGCAGAGTAAAAATTCACACTTTTCGGTAAACTTAACAGTGGGCTATTAGTCCCTGCGCGTTGTACCCCATCTAATAACCATTCACAGCCTAAGGCGAACTTCGTTTCTAACTCATCAAAGACTTCACTGGCTTGCACTAATCCTAAATGGCGTTCAGGTAGTGCCACTTCAGGGTCTTTTTTCAAGCAAGCTAATAAAGGTAATTGTTCACCTAAAGCATCACGAATTAATTGCGCATGACGTTCGCTGCTGCAGTTATTCGCAATCAAACCATAACATTGATAATCATCACGAAAATTAGCTAAGCCGATGGCAACAGCGGCGGCAGTTTGTGCCATGCCTTTTACATCCATCACAATCGCAACGGGAATATTAAAGCGTGCGGCTAAATCTGCACTTGAAGGCTCACCGTCAAATAACCCCATCGCACCTTCAACTAAAATTAAATCTGCTTGTTGCGCGGCTTCAAACAGTTTCTGCTGACAATATGCTTCGCCTGCCATCCACATATCTAATTGTTCAACGTGTTTTTTTGAGGCTTGCGCTAAAATTTGTGGATCAAGGTAATCCGGGCCTGTTTTAAATACACGGACAACTTTACCCTGCTCAGTAAAGTAGCGAGCAATGGCCGATGTAATGGTTGTTTTACCTTGTCCTGATGCGGGTGCCGCTAAAAATAGTGCAGGACAGCTTGCTTTATTAGTCATTTGATTCCTTTAATTGCGCGATATTAAGACGAAAGTTAAGACGAAAGCGAAAAATATTGAGCATCTAATTGTGCCGCTAAAGTTACGCCTCGACCACGCTTTATTGCTGCTTTTTCAATATCAACTAATAACGTTGGTATCGATAACTTTAAGTCATCAATATCTGCGCGACTGCGACCATCGGTTATCAAATAACAAAACAGTGCAAGGTCTGGTGTTTGTACTTTAAGTTGTTTAATACTTTGTAGGGCTTTTTCCAGCACTTGGCGTAATGGCGTCCCGCCAACGGCATTAATATCATCTAATAGTGATTGTACTTTTTTAGGTGCTTTACCTGCTTTAATTAAGGTTTCAACTTGATTATTACCAAACCCTAGTAAGCTTATTTTTTCACGTTGTAAATAAGCACTATCGACGATATTCATCACCACTGACTTTGCTAATGAGGATAAACTATCACCCAATGTTGAAGCCGATGTATCTAATAAAATAAGGTGATGCTTAGCTTGCCCCGTTTTCGCTTTTTTAAAGCTAAATTGCTTAGGGGGCCACTTACCTAGATTCTTTGATAAGGTATTAAACCAATCTGGTTTATGGCTATCATAGCTTGATGACCTTAATCCTTTTGCCGTTTTCCCTAGTGCATTTTGCTGTTTCTCCCCTTGTAATACCTGTTCATTAATGACTTCTGTTAATGAAGTATATCGTAACTCTGGAAGTTGAATATTTTTCGCTAAGGTTTTTTGCTGCTCGCCAGATTGTGGCGGCATTGCACCCCATTCACCAGCAGAGTCAGAATCATTACCTTGCTCACTGTTCGATGAGTTTTCCTGATCTGGTTTATGCTCAGGCGTTGGTGACTCAGATGTATTTGATTGAGGTGGTTTCGGACGCGAGAAACCACCCTTCTTATTGTCATTAGTCGATTGGTTATTAGGCTTCTGATTTTGTTGATCCGATGAGGAGGAGCCTGGTGGTGTACCCGGTGATTGCGAACGATGTAATAACACCAATGGCGCCACAGCATCGATATCTTCAGCCGTCACCTTGTCTCTGCCACACCAAGCTGCATGTGTTAGACTGGCACGATGTAAAATAATATCTGCGCGTAACCCTTCTACGTTGGCTTGTTGGCAACGTGTTGCGATATCAATAAAACACTCATCATCACAGGTAACTTCGGGCAATAAAAGTTGCGCATCATTAATACTTTGTTGTAGCAATATCTGTTGTGCTTGATAGCTATCAATAAAAGCATACTTATCTTGCTCGAAAGCTTGTCGCGTCTTAATAATATTAATACGTTGTTCAATGCTGTAAGCATTATCTAAAGCGACCATTAATCCAAAACGATCTTTAAGTTGAGGACGTAACTCGCCTTCATCTGGGTTCATTGTACCAATTAGAGTAAAGCGAGCATCGTGTTTATAACTCACACCATCGCGCTCTACAACATTGACACCGCTGCTTGCTACATCAAGTAACTGATCAACTAAATGATCTGGTAGCAGGTTAACCTCATCAACATATAGCACCCCTTTGTGTGCTTTTTGCAATAGCCCAGGAGAAAACTTAACCTGTTTATCTTTTAATACACTATCAAGATCCAAGGTGCCAATTAACATCTCTTCACTTGCCCCTAATGGCAGGGTTACAAATTGAGATGTAACGGCTTCAGTGACGGGTAAAAGATCCGAGACTGCGCGCGCTAAAGTAGATTTTGCACACCCTCGAGGTCCAGAAATAAGTACCCCACCAATTAATGGGTTGACCGTGGTCAATAGCAATGCAAGCTTAAATAACTCTTGCCCTTGCACCGCACTAAAAGGGAAGATAATGTCATGCTCATGCCGATTCATGTTATCTAATTTTTGCATATGCTTTACACAACCTCTTTATGCTGTTGACCTGTATTTGTTTGCTCGGTTAAAAAACCATTCTCTAGATTCATATTACGCGTTGCAAGCTGCGCTGAGAATAACTTATCGTGTGAAATAATAATCATCGCTTGAGGCAGTGCTAATAACACATTCAGTAACCGGGCTTTTGCTTTCTCATCAAGCGCATTAGTTGGCTCATCTAAAATTAACACTTGTGGTTCCATCACTAGTACCGTAGCTAAGGTTACCATGCGTTTTTCACCACCCGATAATTGATGAGTGATCCGAGACTCGAACCCTTCCATCCCTAATTTTTTTAATATTTTTATCGATTTATCAATGGCCTGCTGCTTATTAAAGCCTAAGTTTAAGGGACCAAACATGACATCTTCTAGTACAGTAGGACAAAATAATTGATCATCCGGGTCTTGAAATAATAACCCTGCTTTAGCACGTAATTGATTAAACTCTTTTTCCGAATGACAGGCTTGACCAAAACCAAACACTTGGCCTCTCTTCGCTTTTTTAAGGCCAACAATAAGGTGTAATAAAGTGGTTTTACCGGCTCCATTATCGCCATTAATAACGACTCTTTCACCTTCGTATAACGCAAAGTTAACCGCGTTTAATACATTGCCTCGCCTTGGGTAAGCATAGTGAAGATCTTCTATCTTAATCAGTGGTTGATTAGAATAAGCCATTGATATTAAGCCCTATTAGCAGTATTAAAAAAGATAAAAACACGATAGCAAAAACCCAATCCATTGAACGTATTTTCATCTCATCGTTTAGATAATAACGCCCACAAAAACCGCGGCATTTCATCGCATCTGAAATACGTTCAGCACGTTCTACTGAGCGAATTAACAACATACCAAACAGATAACCAATACTTTTCCAAGTATGTCGATTAGTTCGTAGTACAAAGGCGCGAGCCTGCATTGCTCGGCGCATTTTTTTATACTCTTGGCTAATCACATCCAAATAACGCACCATAAATAACAATAGATGCACCAACTTATCTGGTACCTTAAGGTGTGCAAGTGCATGCCCTAGTGTTGAGGCGCTCATCGTCGCCACTAATGAGAACAAGACCAATAATACCGCATTGGCTTTCACTGTAATAAGTAAAGCATGCAGTAAACCCTGCCAGCTGGCGGTTAATCCCATGACAGTAAAGATTGCATCACCTGGGGTGGTAAAAGGTAAAACACAGATTAATGTCAACATGAATAAATCCATCGCCACCACACGACGTAGCGTTCGTTTAATATTCAGTTTGCTGGCTTTCACCAACATAAAAGCACACAACAGACCTAATAAGGTCGGTGTAAAAAATTGACTCGATACCACGACTAATGCAAACAAAGCAGAGCAAACTACGCGTACACGAGCATCAATATCATCAATCCACGACGCTTTATGTTTAAGCGCTTGGCCTGACCAAGATGTTAAGCTGTGCTCTAAGCTTTGCGACATTACGATTTAGCCTTTTGTTTACGCTCACGTAAAAAAGCCACTAAGCCGAGTAGACCAAAAATATAACCAATACCGCCAATAATATCGCGCAATCCTGACTTCTCTTTGAGTTCTTGTATTTCACGCCTTAACGGTTTGAGTTGTTTTGCGATCGCTTTTTCTAAGAGTAAGGTATTTACTGCTTGTGCGTTTTTTGAGGTTTTCTGATCAGCAGCTTGCTTAGTATCATTTGTAACAGCGTTGTTGATACTAGTACTGGTCAAATCATCGCTTGCATTGTCCGGCAACTCTTCCGCGGGCAACTGCATTTTTAATACATGCCCAGCGCCCATATTAATCTCAAAATGATGCGTGATATGTTTTTTAGCCGTAAAAACAAAGGCGCCCTCTTCGTCGGTTAACACTTCACCTAAGCTATTGCCAGCATCGTCAGTGACTTTCACTACTGTGCCAGGGTTTGCCATTGCCCCATTGGAAAAACCTGCTTCGCCTTCAATTTCAAAGCCTTCTGCATAAACACCACCCATTACATTGTGAGCAATAGCGTGACAAGAGATAGATAAACTTAAAACAGTAACAACAGGAATCAGCCACTTCATTAATTTGTACCTTTACTAATAAATTCTGGTTTAACGGTATGGATTAAATACATTGCAGCATAGGAGACAAAGCCTTCAATCAACATAATTGGAATATGTGCAGGCACCACGGCTTTTGCAGCTAAAACAAAAGATTCTCCAGATAAGGCTAATGAAAATGCCACCATCAGTGCAGTAATCAAAATAGCAGCTGCACCACCTATTGCCGCCCATATTGCAGCAACTTTAGGGCTATCATGACGAACGCCTTGATAACAAAGGTAATAAATTATCACCGCAGGAAGTGCAATATTCAGGGTATTGGCACCTAACACCAGTAACCCACCAAACCCAAAGAAGATCACCTGTAACAACAATGCCACTAATAAAGCCGGAAAGGCCACCCAACCCAGTATAATACCTAATAACCCATTCATGATTAAATGCACACTAGAAAAACCTAGCGGTAGGTGAATATAAGATGCAATAAAAAAAACAGAAGCTAATACACCAATTAAAGGTAAACGTTCATAATCCATTTTTTTAAGGCCAATGAATACCCCTATTGCACTCAATACTGCTCCACTGATTAACACCGGTGAAGACAACGCACCATCAACTATATGCATAATTTGCCT
Source organism: Psychromonas aquatilis (assembly GCF_038155185.1). Taxonomy (NCBI): domain Bacteria; kingdom Pseudomonadati; phylum Pseudomonadota; class Gammaproteobacteria; order Alteromonadales; family Psychromonadaceae; genus Psychromonas; species Psychromonas aquatilis. The sequence goes on along the minus strand of NZ_JBAKAZ010000014.1, from coordinate 30,987 downwards.
TTTATTCTTTAATCATAAAGATACTCACAACGCTTAGTGAGTATCGGTTTTATCTAAGGTAGTTTAGTTGCTTCAACCCAGATCACTGCATCCTGAGATAACGCTTTGTCTTTATAAGTTTTCTGCTCACCTACACCTAGTGCAGCAAATCCCCATTGCCCAGCTTTAGGCAAGACATAATTAAAGGTGCCATTTGCATCAGCATAAATAGTTTGGGTAATAAACACATCAGCTGCAGGTGTCATTAATGGCGTTTTTGCAAAGCGATTATGTTCCATTTCAGGGACATAATTCACAAACTCTACTTCAATCTCGGCAAAAGGTACCGCTTGACCTCGTGATTTAACAACGCCAGTAAAAATTCCTCCCTCATAAATAGCATAAGGTTTGGTTAATGGCACAATTTCCGCAGCTAAGCCAAAGTCTTCATTCCAATCTGTTGGTAGACCACCAACATTAACAATCGTTTTAGTTATCTGTTGAATGTAAAAACCTTCTTCAGCTTCAAAGTAAGGAGATGGTTGTGAGATAAACACATAGTCGCCTAATCCACGTAATTTCACATTAGCTTGATAAGCATGGCCTGTATCAACGGCACTTTCCCATTCAATCTCAGATACCGTATCCAGTAAATCTGTTTTCTTACCTTTTTTAATCATGTAGAAAGCTTCTGGCTTATCCAGTTTCATAACATGGCCACTTGCTGCAGGATGAGTAAAAGGCATTTTGAGGGTCATATTCCCGCCTTTATCACGCAATAATTCCGGGGTATAAATCATTTGAAAATGAGCACTGGCGTAAGTAGGTAACGTACAACCAATGGCGAGTACAACAGGAGCAATAAAACGCTTTAAGTTAATGCTCGGTGTTAATTTTGTAAAGTTTAGCAAAGGAAAATCTCCGTCTGATTAAATAACAGGCGAAGTTGTGGAGGAGGCGGTATTCTTAATCTCTAAATAAATTTAAATAAGAAATACCATCCGGTGAAGCCCTCCGCAACACCACGGTACTTGTAGCATACAAGTATCATCCTAAGGTTTGGTATCCGGGCTTAACAAACATAATTTGTTCTACCGTTGCGGGGGCAGCCTTGGTATTTGACCAAGTTCCCAAACAACTCATACTTACCTAATTATAAGATGAGGTGCATAGTTTTAAGACTATATCCTAAGGAGGCAGAACAATAGCTTGTTAAAGGGGTAACAGTCAACGTAAAGCATCTGTTAATATTATCTTTTTGTATTTGATCTGCGTGACTTAAACACACTATCAAGATAATTTAAAAGCCGCTTATTCTACTCACTAATATAAAAACAACTTATTTAAAGGGATATTAAATATGACAAAAATAGAGCACTTAAATATTACCGTACCTGATATTGATGAAGCCATAAAGTTTATCAAAATTGTCGCCCCTGACTTTAAGGTTAGAAGAGATCAATCACCAGAAAATAGTTATCGTTGGGCACATATAGGAAATGACCACTATTATTTTGCATTACAGGAGCCTCATTTAGAGGCGACACCAGCGTTTCCTTTAAAAACTTATAAAAACCATGGTATTAATCATATCGCTCTCATTGTTGAAGACTTAGCAAGAATTGAAGCTGACTTAATCAAAGCTGGGTACCAAGCGAGTATTGATACACCTGTTGAACAGCATAGAAAACGATTATATTTTTTCGATGCTTTTGGTTTTGAATGGGAATTAATTGAATATTCTAGCGATATTCCTGAAGAAAAGTTTTTATATGAATAAAGGAAGCACATGTCATTAATATCAAAAACACCGCAACCTCCTTATTTTGCCGTTATTTTTACATCAATTCGTACTGATAATGATCTTGGGTATACACAAACAGCAGACAGAATGGTGAAACTTGCACAACAACAAACTGGCTTCTTAGGGATAGAGTCAGCAAGGGAAGAAATTGGCATAACTGTCTCCTATTGGGCTGACCTAGAATCGATTAAAAACTGGAAAGCTAATACAGAGCACTTACTAGCGCAAAAGAATGGCCGTAAAACTTGGTACCAACATTTTAAAGTACGGATATCAAAAGTAGAGCGTGATTATGAACTCTAATATCTTTAATAAAAAACCACAATCTCAAGTTTACCTGTTTGACTGGGGAGATACTTTAATGGTTGATTTCCCTGATTACTCAGGAAAGATGTATCAATGGCCAAAAATTCAAGTGTTAGCCAATGCAGAAATAATGTTAGCTACCTTAGCAAAAACAGCAACTATATTTGTTGCAACAGGCGCTGCAGACTCTACTGAGCAAGAAATCAAACTGGCTTTTGAGCGTGCTAATCTAAACCAGTATATTAGCGGTTATTTTTGCAAGGAAAATCTAGGTGTAGATAAAAAATCCTTAGCATTTTTCCCAAGGATTATTGAGAAGTTAAATGTACCTGCCTCGCAAATTGTTATGGTTGGTGATTATTATCAAAATGATATTCAGCCCGCTATCATAGCAGGTATTACTGCTATCTGGCTTACCTCAAAAGATAACATTTCAACGGCGAATGAGTTCAAAACGATCACAGACTTAAGTGAGCTTATCAGTTAATCGCAAAGCAACTTCTATAACCCACCAAGCACGTCAATAACAGCAACCATTCCACACTCGTATCTCAAATTACGTATCTCAAATTATAGATACAAAAAAAGAGCCCTTAGGCTCTTTTTGATATTCAAGTTTAAGTCGAAATTAACGACGTAGACCTAATTCTGCGATTAATGCTGTGTAAGCAGCAACATTTTTACGCTTTAAGTAGTCAAGTAATTTACGACGTTGACTAACCATGCGTAATAGACCACGACGGCTGTGGTGATCATGGATGTGCTCTTTAAAGTGGCCTTGAAGGTGGTTGATTTGTACTGTGTACAATGCAACTTGAACTTCAGGTGAACCAGTATCGCCTTCTGCGCGACCAAATTTTGCTACAATCTCAGCTTTCTGTTCTGCACTTAGTGACATAACGTACTCCGATATATGATTGGTTATGTGAATAACCTATTTTAATTATTATCGCCGATCACTAATTCAGCGATAAAGTGAAGGCCGAATATTACGGCCTTTTTGTTTACTGTGCAACCACAAAGTTGACTAATTTCAAGTTATTTTGAATCGCTAGCTTCACTGTTCAAATGCGTTTAATCAGCCATAAAAATAATTTGATTTAATTCAACCAACTCAAGTCATTAGTATCGCCATTTATCTAAGTGGTTTTAATAACTGCTTAATCACAGAACCTAAACTAACAAAGACAATGAAAACCGCCAATACAGGTAACACCAACCACATACTCGGATGTAACTGCACAGGAAGATCAAATCCCCATGTCATTAAACTCGCTAGAATTATTTCAGCAGCAATAGCAGCAACGAATCCAGCACTTAAACCAAGTAAGCCATATTCAGCCCATAAGGTATGACTGATACGTTTTTTACTCGCGCCTAAGGTTCGATATAAGGTTATTTCTCGTTTACGTTCACTTAAACTCAAGCGTAATAAAGTAAAGATCAATAAAACACCAGCAACAACCCCTAATGCTGCCAAACCTGTTAATGACCAAGATATTTGCCTTAACAATGCCTGTACTTTATCCGCCATGGTACGTAAATCTAATAGCGTTACCGTTGGGTATGCACGAGCGAGTTGATTAACTAATGGCGTTTGATCTTGCGTCGCTCTAAAACTAACCATCCAAGTCGATGGTAAATCAGCAACCGCATCTTCGCTAAAAATAAACACAAAGTTAGGCTTTAGACTCTGCCACTCCACCGCCCTAAATGAATTAATGGTTGCGCTGAAAACTTGACTGTTCACTTCAAAAGTTAATTTATCTCCTAGTTTTAACCCGAGTTCATTAGCGATTTCTTGCTCTACTGAAACGGTTTTCTCGCCGCTCCACTCACCAGCAACCACTTCGTTATAAACCGGTAACTCTTTTAACCAAGTAAAATTAACTTCTCGTTTTAAAACCCGAGTCTCTGCCGTTTCATAAACATCAAGATCTGTTGTTTTTTGATCATTTATTGCCGTGACTCGACCACGCATAATCGCAAATGCATCGCTGTGTGGTAGCGCTAAGGTATTAAGTTTCTGTAAATACCCCTGCTGCTGTTCAGGACTAATATTAATTGAAAATACATTCGGAGCATCAGGAGAAAGTGTTTGTTGCCAGTCACCTAATAAGTCACTTTTAATCAACCAAATCAATGCCACCAGCATCAGCGAGCCAGATAATGCCGCTAATTGCATCATACTATTTTTAGGAGAACGGTTTATTCGGCTTAATGCGAGACTCAGCGCAGCTCCCCATTTAAATTTAGCCACTGCTTTTAGTAAGCCATAACTTAATCCTGCTAACACAACAAACAACACTAATAAGCCAACTAATACCATCCACACCAATTTATTCGCACCATAAAAAACAATTAACGCGGTAAATGGTAATAAAATTAACCACCAGCTTGTTTTTGAATATGTGACTTGCTGCTTCTGAATAACGTTAATGGCAGGAGCATCTAACAATCTTGTTAATGGAATCAACAAGGCAGGTAGGCCAATGCAAAGTGCAACACCTAGTGCAAAAAAGAAAGGTTGAAAACCAACGTCTGGTAAGGTTTCAGGTAAGATCCCTGCTAGAGGAATCCTTAATAAATACTCTAAACAAAGCCCTATTACGCTACCTAACACTAAGGCAACCACAAACATGATCATTACTTGAGTGCTTAACCAAACGCGTACCCACCCCCTACTTGCGCCCATACTTTTTAACATGGATACCGTTTCACTACGACTGCGCGCATAATGTAAACAGGTCAGAACCAAGGTGACAGCAGCCATCAGAATCACCAATAAAATAGTTAGCGATAAGTACTGCTTAGCTTTATCCATTAAACGTACAGCACGGCTTTCTCTATTCTGATCGAGCCAACGCTCACCGGCTTGCAAATCATAATCGGCTTGAAATGACGCTAATGAAGCAAGATCTCCATTAATAAATAAACGATAACGAACTCGACTACCTATTTGCACGGCACCTGTTTTATCAAGATCGGCATCGTGAATGAATAAGTTAGGAATAGTATTAAAGGGGTTATAGGCAATTTCAGGCTCATCAATAATCAGCCCGCTAATGTTTAGCTCAGCATCGCCAATGGCCACTGTCTCACCTACTTTAGCTTCTAGCAACGAAAGCAACCGCGGTGATACCCAAACCTCTCCTGGCTGTACTTGGTGCTTAATTTGTTGCGCTTCATCTTGAAGATTAAAGTCGCCCCTTAACGGGTAATTACTTTGTACACTTTTTACCGTGACCAACTGCATGTTGAGGTCACTAAATGCCATTGTCTGAAAACGACTTTGTAAGGAAACGGTTAGCCCAGCTTGTTTTGCTTTAGCAATTAAACTAGGCGATATTGGGTTGGAAGATCTTAGTACCAGATCTGCAGCTAATAAATTTTTACCTTGCGCTGTCATTATTTTTTCAACGCGTAATGCCAAGGTAGATAGAGCAACAACGCAGGCAATAATAAGTGTAAGTGCGACCATTACTGGCCATAATTGGCCAGACCAAATCTCTCGCCAGCTCCAGTTCATTATCATTTTATTTGCTTTCATTATCTTTCCTGACATTGGCCTGCATTAATAATAAGCGTGCGTTGACAACGCTTAGCGAGTTCCGGATCGTGTGTCACTAAGACCAACGTAGTACCTTGTTCTTTATTCATCTCAAATAACAACTCAATAACATGTTGCGCTGTTTTTTGATCTAAGTTCCCGGTAGGTTCATCAGCGAACAATATTTTAGGACGAGTCACAAAAGCACGCGCTAAAGCCACACGCTGTTGCTCACCGCCAGAGAGTTGTGTCGGTAAATGCGTTTCTCGTCCAGCTAAGCCAACTTCCTTTAAAAGCGCTTTGGCTTTTTCATTATTACTGGCTTCATCTTCATTACTGCGTAAGACCATTGGTAAAGTGACATTTTGTAAGGCATTTAAAGAAGGGATAAGTAAGAAATTTTGGAAAACAAAACCAATCGACTCACCGCGCATTTTCGCGCGTTGTTCGTCATCCATTTCAGAAATCACCTCACCGAGTAGTGAAATAGATCCTGACGTTGGTTGGTCTAAACCTGCCAGTAAACTCATCAATGTCGACTTCCCCGCACCAGAGGTTCCCATAATAGCAACAGACTCCCCCTCATTGATGTTAAAAGAAATCCCCTTTAGGATAGATAATTCGTTATCATTACTTAGCACTGACTTAGTGATATTCTCAACATTTATAATGGACTGACTCATGATTAAATTCGTTTCCTTATTATTTTCGCTGCTACTATTTTCACCTGTCGTTAACAGTACCACGTTACTTATTGTGGGCGATAGTTTAAGCGCGGGCTACAATATCCGCGCAGAAAAAAGCTGGCCTGTCTTATTACCAGCAGAATTAACAAAACAACAGCAACAGCTAACGGTTATTAACGCCAGTATTTCAGGTGATACCAGCGGTAATGGACTACAGCGCATACCCGGTTTATTAACTCAACATAAACCTGATTATGTGCTCGTAGAATTAGGCGCAAATGATGGCTTACGTGGTTTTTCACCGAAAATCATTAGCGATAACCTAAGTAAAATGATTGACCTTATTGAAGCGCAAGACGCGCAAACAATATTAATGCAAATCCGTGTTCCAACTAATTATGGAAAACGTTATGGAGATGCATTTGCCTCTATTTATCCTACGTTAAGCGAACAAAAAAAGATCCCTTTAATGCCATTTTACTTAAAGCAAGTGATCGTCAAACCTGAGTGGATGCAACAAGATGGCTTACACCCAAATGAAAAAGCACAAGCTTGGATTGCAGAATTCATCGCCACTGAATTAGGCAAAATCATAAACTAAAGATCAGCGCTTATTTAACCAAAAATATCACTGTTATTGTTAATGCCAATAACATTGATATTGCTACTGCTTATTAAGTAGAAAGGCTATAAAAGAAATTTATTTCAAATAAAACAATAACAGGGTATAAAAACACTTCAGGATAAACTTCAATTTATATTTTCAACACTATATAGCAGGGTATTGATTATGATAAAAAACCAAAAAACTGCCACTGCCTTTGCATTATTAGCTGTATTGATGTGGTCGACGGTCGCAACTGCTTTTAAAATAACCCTAACGCATTTCAGTGCATTACAAATGCTATTAGTCTCTAGCCTAGTCAGTTGCTTAGTCTTAATTTTTATCTGTTACCATCAAAAAAAATTAACATTGCTCAAAGATAACTTTCTAAAAAAGCCCTCTTTTTATTTATTAATGGGCGCTATCAACCCCTTTTTATATTACCTATTGCTTTTTCAAGCCTATGATCTTTTACCTGCACAGCAGGCACAATCTCTTAATTACACCTGGGCCATTACCTTATCGCTACTAGCCGTACCGGTTTTAGGACATAAGCTACGCAGGAATGACATTATTGCTATTTTATTGGGTTATTTAGGTGCTTTAATTATAGCGACTAAGGGGGATTTACTTACCTTAAGCTTTGATAATCCAATTGGTGTACTATTAGCCTTATTAAGCACCCTACTTTGGGCTTGTTATTGGATTTTTAATAGTAAAAATGATGCGGAGCCAATTACTTCTTTATTACTTTGTTTTTTATGTAGCTTGCCGATGATTCTAATGACAGTGGTGATCTTTGATGATATTGCCATGACATCTTGGAAGGGTTGGTTAGGCGCAGCTTATATCGGCTTATTTGAAATGGGCTTAGCCTTTGTTGCTTGGTTAACAGCGCTTAAGTATGCAGAGAGTACCAGTAAAATAAGTAACCTAATTTTTATCTCACCTTTTGTCTCCTTATTACTGCTTAGTCAGATCATTGGAGAAAGTATTTATCCTGCAACTATCATTGGCTTAATTCTGATTATATTAGGCTTGTTGATTCAGAAGATAAAATAAGTCCCTTTCGTAATCTCTTAAGGCTGTTCTGAGCATTGTATGCTTACAACAGCCTCAGATAACCTTAAACCAAGTAAACACACAGAATAACCTCATACTTTATGATCGTGGCTAAAAGCAGATATCGTTAAAAAATAAAATTAGATTAGTTTTATTAGTAAGTGAGAAAATGATTTTGATAAGTGAGGGTAAATTTTAGATATAAAAAAACCAGCTATAAGCTGGTTTATTTATAGAATTGGTGCCCGGAGCCAGACTTGAACTGGCACGCCTATTAAGCGACGGATTTTAAATCCGTTGTGTCTACCGATTTCACCACCCGGGCAATTCTATAATGGAGGCGGAACCCGGAGTCGAACCGAGGTAGATGGATTTGCAATCCACTGCATGGCCACTCTGCCATTCCGCCAAAACATTTGGAGCGGTACACGAGACTCGAACTCGTGACCCCAACCTTGGCAAGGTTGTGCTCTACCAACTGAGCTAGTACCGCATCACTATGTTTATCTCAAGAAGAACTAGTTAGTAACTGTTTCCCCTCTCGATGTGTGCGCATTCTAATGATTCCTGACAATGAGTCAATAGAAATTATCGACTTTTTTACATCTTTTAACTTGTTCGACGCTTTTTTAGACGAAGCGCCTAGATATCAAACAATTATTCGCTTTTAATTGCTTTTTACTTACTATTTTTTTTCAATAACGGCCAAGCAGCTTTTAAATAAATAAACATCGACCATAGCGTTAAGGCAGTTGCAATATACAATGCAATAAACCCAACCCACTCCATTGCCACTGAGTATTGCCAAATTAACAATAATAGAGCGGCCATTTGAGCTGTTGTTTTAACTTTACCGATAAATGACACGGCAACACTTGAGCGCTCACCTAATTCAGCCATCCACTCTCGTAATGCCGAAATAATAATTTCTCTACAGATCATGACCATCGCAGGAATGGTTACCCAAATATTGGCATAATGTTCAACCACCATCACCAGTGAAACTGCCACCATAATTTTATCAGCAACCGGATCCAAAAAAGCACCAAAAGGGGTTTGTTGGTTTAATCGGCGGGCTAAATAGCCATCAAGCCAATCCGTCGCCCCTGCCAGCATAAAAATAAATGCAGCAAATGGAGCAGCCCATGAAAATGGTAAGTAAAAAATAACAACAAAAATAGGAATTAAAATAATTCTAAAGCCGGTAAGCATATTGGGAATGTTAAACATTAATTTATCCTTTAGGGTAAGCCTGCTTATTTTGGCATTTTATGCTTTACTTTGGCAAACCCTTAACAGATAAAATAAACAATTAACTTATTCTAATCACGACTTATTGTTATCTGGGAGGGAAAATACACTGAAATGAAAAAACATAAGTTAATAAAGTTTTGAGTCCAGCTAACATTTACCTTAATGGTGCAAAGCTTCATGAATTGTTTCGGCTAAACTGATGCTAATCCCATTTAACTTACTCAATTCATCGATACTTGCAGATTTCACACCTTGTAGCCCACCAAAGTGATTCAGTAACATCTGACGACGTTTAGCACCGACACCAGGAATACCTTCTAATGTACTTGTTCGACGCACTTTATCGCGCTGCTGTCTGTGTCCCATAATCGCAAAACGGTGTGATTCATCACGAATTTGTTGAATTAAATGTAATGCAGGTGAATCACTACTCATTTCAACAATCTCATGGCTATCAGCCAATATTAAGGTTTCTTCACCGGCTTTACGCTCAACGCCTTTTGCAATCCCAATTAATAGTGGGTATTTACCAGGAAAATGAGCTTCAAGAGAGCTAATGATCGTTTCCGCTTGACTTAACTGTCCTAATCCACCATCAATAAAGATGATATCTGGTGTAGTTTCTGGGCTTTGCACTTCTTTAAAACGGCGTGCTAATACTTGCCCCATAGCCGCATAATCATCCCCAGGCGTAATCCCTGTAATATTAAAGCGGCGATAATCTGATTTCTTAGCCCCTTCACGATTAAAGACCACGCAAGACGCAACGGTTTTCTCTCCCATCATATGAGAAATATCGTAACACTCCATGCGTTGAATAGGCTCGGTTAACTCTAGCTTTTCTTCGAGTAAACTATAACGCTGTAAAATAGATTTTTGCTGACTCAAGTGTGTACTCAATGCCACATTAGCATTGGTTTTGGCTAACTTAACAAAACGAAGCCGTTCACCACGCATGACTACCTTTAATTTTGTTTTGTAACCACTGTGTGCAGAAAACAGCTCTTCAAAAACAGCACGATCAGCAAAGTCATCGCTTAATAAAATCTCTCTAGGTACGGCACGACCATTTTGTCCAGAAAGATAGAACTGGCTTAAGAAACTACTAAGGATTTCTTCTTTGGCACTGTTTTTAGGCACCTTAGGAAAATAGTTACGACTTCCTAATACTCGCCCCTGTCGAACAAATAACATATGGATACTGGCAACACCATGTTGATAGCTAAATCCAAGCACATCTAACTGCTCAACTTCACCACTCACCCATTGCTGCTCTTGGACTTTTTTTAATGATTGAATTTGATCTCGTCTAACCGCTGCTTTTTCAAACTCAAGAGATTCACTCGCAGATTCCATTTCTGTCACTAACTCTTCGATGACAGGCTGGCTCTTCCCTTGTAAGAATGCTGTCGCTAATTCAACTTGGTGTTGGTACTCCTGCTCTGGCATTGCTTTAACACAAGGGCCTAAACATCGTTTTAATTGATACTGTAAACAAGGACGAGAACGGTTCTTATAATAACTATCTTCACACTGGCGAATAGGAAACAACTTTTGCATTAGATGTAAGCTTTCACGCACCGCGCCACCGCTTGGATAAGGACCAAAATAAGTCCCTTTACGCTTTTTATTCTGTGAACGAACAAGCGTTAGCTGTGGATGCTTATGATCACTTAAAAATAAATAGGGATAAGATTTATCATCACGTAACAACACATTGTATTTCGGCTTATGCTGTTTAATGAAGTTATGCTCTAGGATCAGCGCTTCAGTTTCCGTATGAGTGATGGTGACTTCAATACGTACGATATGACTCACTAAAGCCAAGGTTTTAGGGTGTTTTTGAGTCAAACTAAAATAACTACTTAAACGTTTCTTAAGGTTTTTTGCTTTACCGATATAAATAATCTGATCTTTATCGTCGAACATCCGATAAACACCAGGTTCAGTAGTAACCGTTTTTAAAAAAGCATCTGAGTCAAATTTAGCCATGGGACCTATTCATTATTTAAATATTTAATTGAGCACCAATAAAAAAGCACCTACGAGAGGTGCTTAATATAGCATTTAAACGTCATTATGTTTAAAGCGTATCCGCGTCTAACATTCCGTAACGTATAGCCAAGTGAGTTAGTTCAACATCACCTTGTACACCTAATTTATCGAATAAGCGATAACGGTAACTATTCACGGTTTTAGAGCTTAAGCTCAATTGCTCAGAGATATCTACAACACGTTGACCTTTAGTGATCATAATCATGATTTGTAACTCTCTTTCCGATAATACTCGGAACGGATCTTCATTACTTGGCGCTAATTGTGATAACGCCATTTGTTGTGCAATTTCAGGTGCCAGGTATCGCTGCCCAGCATTAACAGCTCTGATTGCGTTTAATACTTCATCAGGACATGCTGCTTTACTTAAATAGCCAGCAGCACCTGCTTGCATTACTTTGGTTGGGAATGGGTTTTCAGTATGCATAGTTAGCATAATAATTTTAATATCTTCATTGATACGCAAAATTTTATTCATCGCATCAAGCCCACCAATACCAGGCATATTAATATCCATTAATATAACATCTGGTTCATTATTACGGCACCACTTAACGGCTTCTTCTCCGCTTTCAGCTTCGCCAATTACTTTCATGCCTCGAACATCATCAATGATACGGCTTATCCCTGTACGAACTAATTCATGGTCATCGACCAGCAGGATATTTATCACTAAACTTCTCCGTATGAGTTAAATAAACTCATAAATTAAACAGGTTAATACTAATTTTTCAGGGGAAACATCGGCAAGCACCATCATTGTGTTAAGTAAACATCAATGTGTTAACACTTGTTAATATTTTATAACCTCCATTTTTCGAGCGATTACTCTACATAATTATTAACAGGTCTTATAGAGCCAATGTGCGCTATTCCTCACTTTATTGCTATTTATACCAATCACACTAATTAACTGATCTATTTTACTTGCTAAAATAACTTATTTCTTCGTTGTAATTTTCGCAAATAGAACAACTATTTAACTCAAATTACGCCTTAAACTAAGTCATTTTTTCTGCGCAAAATTTAGATCGCTTATTTAATATAATTGGTATTATTTACCGACTTTCATTCAAGTGGATAAATATCATACAATATATATTTTGATTTTCACTTCTCTTTTTAGCATACCCAATGGTATGACAAAAACGACGGACATCATAACAAACTATTCAATATATAAAATATTTAAGATATAAAAAAGGCCACTTAAAAGTGGCCTTGTCGATATTTTTAATAATTATTTAGCAATATCATCAAAGAATGTTTTTAAACTATTTAAAAAACCTTCTGATTTCGGTTTATGCTTTTTACTGCTGCTTGAACATAAAGAATTTTCAAATTCTTTTAGTAACTCTCTCTGTTTACTTGATAATTTCACCGGCGTTTCAACGGTTACTTTACACATCAAATCACCAGTAGAGTGGCTGCGTACTGACTTAACACCTTTATTACGCATACGGAACATACGTCCTGTTTGCGTCTCTGCAGGGATTTTAAGTTTAACACGACCATCTAGTGTAGGAACTTCAATTTCTCCACCTAGTGCCGCTTCAGTAAAGCTAATTGGTACTTCACAATATAAGTCATTACCATCACGCTCAAATACATCATGCGGAAGTACATTCATTTGAACATATAAATCACCCGCCGGTGCACCTTGCTCTCCTGCTTCACCTTCACCGCTTAAGCGGATACGATCGCCAGTATCAACACCAGCTGGAATTTTAACTGATAATGTTTTACTGCGCTCGTAACGTCCTTCACCATGGCACTTATTACATGGGTCAGTAATGATCTTGCCTTTACCACGACAAGTAGGACATGTTTGGTTAACAGCAAAGAAACCTTGGCGCATTTGCACTTGGCCTTGTCCATGACAAGTACCACAAGTTTTAGTATCAGTGCCTTTCTTCGCACCAGAACCATTACATTGCTCACAATGAACTAATGTAGGAATTTGGATCTCTTTAGAGATACCTTTAACAGCTTCTTCTAATGTCAGCTCCATATTGTAGCGTAAATCAGAACCTTGCTGCGCGCGTTGTTGACCACCACGGCGGCCCCCACCAAAGATATCTCCGAATATATCGTCGAAACCACCGCCACCAAAACCACCGTGACCGCCTTGGCTTTGTTGATTAACACCATCATGACCGTATTGATCAAATGCCGCTTTTTTCTGCGGATCACTCAGTATTTCGTAAGCTTCTTTTACTTCTTTGAATTTCTCTTCTAACGAGGCATCACCTTTAGTACGATCAGGATGAAACTTCATCGCCAAGCGTTTATAAGCTTTTTTTATCTCTTTTTCTGTCGCATCTCGGCCGACACCAAGTACTTCATAACAATCGCGTTTAGACATGATTAGTTCTCAAACCTTTGTTGTTAACAATCCCAATCAATTAAAACTATGATTCAGATTTATATTGTTTAAAACAAACACGCGGATTATAGATAAATCCATAACCCGCGAGCTTAAACGATACTTCTTATTTAGGGTTACCTAATTATTTTTTCTCGTCTTTTACTTCTTCAAACTCAGCATCTACGATGTCATCGTCTTGCTTAGTTTCAGCTTCAGGTTGTTCACCACCAGCTTGTGCTTTTTGTTGAGCAATTTCCATTAGCTTTTGAGAAGCTTCTGCAAGCGCTTGAGTTTTCGCTTCGATTTCATCTTTATCTTCGCCTTTGCTTGCTGTTTCTACTTCAGCAATTGCAGCTTCAATTTTTTCTTTCTCATCAGCTGGTAATGCATCGCCTGCTTCTTCAATTTGTTTCTTAGTACCGTGAACCATTGCATCAGCTTGGTTACGTGCCGTTACTACTTCTTCAAATTGCTTATCTGCATCAGCATTTGCTTCAGCGTCATTTACCATTTTTTCAATCTCTTCGTCAGATAGACCTGAGCTTGATTTAATCGTGATTTTTTGTTCTTGGTTAGTATCTTTATCTTTAGCAGATACATGTAAGATACCGTCCGCATCCATATCGAAAGTTACTTCGATTTGTGGTGTACCACGAGTCGCAGCACGAATACCTTCTAGGTTAAATTGACCTAGAGATTTGTTGTCTGCAGCACGCTTACGCTCACCTTGAAGAATGTGGATTGTTACCGCACTTTGGTTATCTTCAGCCGTTGAGAACGTTTGAGACTGTTTAGTTGGGATTGTTGTGTTTTTATCGATAACTTTCGTTAATACACCACCCATTGTTTCGATACCTAAAGATAACGGTGTAACGTCTAATAATAGTACGTCTGTTTTGTCACCAGAAAGTACAGCACCTTGGATTGCAGCACCCATTGCAACTGCTTCATCAGGGTTAACATCTTTACGAGCTGCTTTACCAAAGAACTCAGCAACAACTGATTGAACTAGAGGCATACGAGTTTGACCACCAACAAGGATAACATCGTCGATTTCGCCAACTGATAAATCAGCATCTTTAAGTGCTAGACGTAATGGTTCTAATGTTGCTTTAACCATGTCTTCAACTAGAGACTCTAATTTAGAGCGTGTAATTTTAACATTTAAATGCTTAGGACCTGTTGCATCAGCAGTGATGTAAGGCAGGTTGATATCTGTTTGTTGTGAAGAAGAAAGCTCGATTTTTGCTTTTTCTGCTGCTTCTTTAACACGTTGCATCGCTAGTGGATCTTTAGTTAGATCAAAGCTTTGCTCTTTTTCAAATTCTTTAACGATGTAGTTGATTAGACGGTTATCGAAATCTTCACCACCTAAGTGTGTATCACCATTTGTAGCTAGTACTTCAAATGTTTTCTCGCCATCTACTTCATCGATTTCAATGATTGAGATATCGAAAGTACCACCACCTAAATCGTATACAGCAACCGTGCTGTCACCTTTAGAGTTATTAACACCGTAAGCGAAAGCAGCCGCTGTTGGCTCATTGATGATACGTTTAACATCAAGACCAGCGATACGACCAGCATCTTTAGTTGCTTGACGTTGTGCATCATTAAAGTAAGCAGGTACTGTGATTACTGCACCAGATACTTTTTCACCTAGGTAATCTTCAGCTGTTTTTTTCATTTTTTTCAAAACTTCAGCAGAGATTTGTGGCGGTGCCATTTTATTACCGTGAGCTTCAACCCATGCATCACCATTATCAGCTTTGATAATGTTGTAAGGCATGATTTTAATATCACGTTGTACTTCTTCATCTTCAAAACGACGACCGATAAGACGTTTGATTGCAAATAAAGTATTTGTTGGGTTAGTTACAGACTGACGCTTAGCAGGTTGACCAACTAACGTTTCACCATCTGTGTAAGCAATGATTGAAGGAGTAGTACGCTCGCCTTCTGCGTTTTCAATGATTTTAGCTACATCACCATCCAGTACAGAAACACATGAATTTGTAGTACCTAAATCAATACCGATAATTTTGCCCATTTTACTTTCTCCACACATATTAATATTGTTATTTGTTTAGTTGACTCTCTGCGTATTCGCAGTGTCCGTTTCATACTTTCATATATAAGGGGCTATTTTCTTGTTTCAAGGGTAACTGATAAAAAAATTGAATTATTTTTAAAAAAATTAAAAATAATGTTCTTAGGCTGGTCACTGCAAGCAATTATCAGCAGAAAAATAAATAAAAGGCAGCAACAAACAGATCGGTTTAGCAACAAAACAAAAAAGGTGCCGAAGCACCTTTTATAATATAGAAGTAATTAATACTTAATCAGATTATTCAGCTGCTTTAGAAACAACAACCATAGCAGGACGAATAACTTGGCCGCCCGATAACTCATAACCTTTTTGCATAACAGCAACAACTTGGTTTGGTTCAACACCTTCAACAACTTGCATGCTCATCGCTTGATGTTTTTCTGGGTTTAATGCTTCACCGATTGGATCGATTTGTTGAATGCCAATGCTAGAAATCGCTTTTAACAATTCAGTTAGTGTCATTTCAACACCATCTAACATAGGTTTAATTGCTTCATTTTCTTTATCAGCGTGTTGAATCGCTAATTCTAAATGATCCACAACCGGTGTTAAGGCATTAGCAAAGTTTTTTAATACAGATTTACGACGACTCTCTGCATCAATACCTGCTTTACGAATTTCATTTTGAGCAAAAGCTTGTGCACGAATCACTTTATCTTTCTGTTCTTTTATCTCTTCTTCAGCAGCAGCTAATTTTTGAGTTAACTCTTCAATCAACGCCGCATCAGTATCAATTGACTCTGTTACATCAGCTTCAACATTTTCATCACCCAGTACAGATTCAATTGTTTCATCTACTGTTTGTTTTTGTTCTTCACTCATAATTTAATCCTACTTGATTTTGTTTAGGTCACTTTTATAGCCTCTATTATGGGGATAGTAATAATAGTTTCAAGCCTGTTAATAAAAACATTTTTACAGGGTATACTAAAAACCTCTCAATTTTAGTTAACAGGCATTTTATGAGTCGCGACAATAAACAACAAGGTGAGTTCAAAACCATTGGTTTAATTGGCAAACCTAAACATAGTGAAGCATTACAGACCTTAACTAGCTTATATCAATTTTTACAAGCTAGAGGCCATAATATTGTTGTTGATGTACGTCTAAGAGGTGATTTTGAAGAAGCCAATATCAACTATGAAAATTTAGTTGGAATTGGCCAAAAATGTGATTTAGCAATCGTTGTCGGAGGCGACGGTTATATGCTCGGCGCAGCTCGCGTCTTAGCACGATTTGATATTTCAGTTATCGGAGTGAACCGAGGTAATCTAGGATTCTTAACAGACTTAGATCCTGATGATTTTGAGCAACCACTAACAGAAGTACTTGAAGGTAATTATCAAACTGAAAACCGTTTTTTACTCGAGGCTCAGGTTTATAGTCATGGCCATTTAAAAAGCAGCAGTACCGCAGTTAATGAAGCGGTATTACACCCAGATAAAATAGCCCACATGATTGAGTTTGAAATATATGTAAATGATAACTTTATGATCAACCAACGTGCAGATGGCTTAATACTATCAACACCAACCGGTTCAACAGCTTATTCTTTATCGGGAGGCGGTACTATTTTAACCCCTAAATTAGATGCCATTAGCTTGCTACCGATGTTTCCTCATACCCTCAATAGTAGACCTGTAGTGATTGATGCTAATAGTGTTGTCCGTTTAAAACCGGCATTAAGTAATACTACCGAAATGCAAATTAGCTGTGATAGCCACGTTAATCTTTCAGTTTTACCTGGTGATGAAGTTATTATTAAAAAAACACAGCATCAACTAAAATTAGTACACCCTCAAAACTATAACTACTTCCATGTTTTACACACTAAATTTGGATGGGGACACAAGCTTTACTAGATAACATTACACTGCATTAAAAATGTATATTTAGCATAAAATTGGCAAACAACACTTTACTGTTTAAAAAAACAGTACTAAACTGTGTTTTTAAACAGTAGTTTATTATAGTTGTTGTAATATCATCATAGGATGCCAATTTTATGCTAAGCCAATTAACTGTTCAGCACTTCGCCATCGTAAAATTTTTAGAGCTTGATTTTCACCAGGGAATGACCACTATCACCGGTGAAACAGGCGCAGGTAAATCAATTGCCATTGATGCATTGGGTTTATGTCTAGGAGCAAGAGCCGATGCCAGTATGATCCGTCAAGGCACAGATAAAGCAGAAGTCAGCGCACGTTTTAACCTTAGTGATACACCTAATGCATTAGTCTGGTTAAAAAGTAATGATCTTGAAAATAGCCTAAGTGACAATCCCAATGAATGTTTATTACGCAGAGTGATCACCAAAGAAGGACGCTCACGCGCTTACATAAATGCCATCCCAGTGCCTTTATCTCAACTAAAAAGTTTAGGGCAATTATTGGTTAATATTCATGGTCAACATGCGCATCAAAGTTTATTACGCAGCGATATACAGCTTTCTATTATTGATGATTACGCAAACCACCAACAATTATTACAAAAAGTAAAAGATACCTACCAAGGTTGTCACTTTCTTCAAAAGCAATTACAACAGCAGCAATTAAGCCAACAAGAAAAGCAAGCCCGCAAACAACTGCTTGAATATCAAATTATTGAATTAGACGAATTTGCACTAGGTGAGGGCGAGTTCACTGAAATTGAAACTGAACATAAAAAATTAGCAAATAGCGGCGCATTACTTGAAACAACACAAGTCAGCTTAAACTTATTAGCAGATTCTGATGAAGTAGATGCACTGACATTATTACAAAAAAGTATTTCTTTGCTGGAGTCTCAAGTACAACACGATAGTCAACTAGAAGGCATAGTCACTTCATTACAAGAAGCGGTGATACAAGTTGAAGAAGCAGGCTATGAATTGCGTCAATATAGTGAAAAACTAGAATTAGACCCTGAGCAGTTTGAACAACTTGAATCTCGCTTAAGCCAAGCGATGACACTATCTAGAAAACATCAAGTTCAACCTGAGATGTTGTACGATTTCCACCAAAAGTTAAGTAAAGAATATAAACAGCTTAATAATAGTGAAGCTCAAATTGAACAGTTAACGCTAGAGTTAGAAACAGCGAAACAAGATTATGCAAAACACGCTCAAAAACTTAGCCAAAGCCGCCAACGTTATGCTAAAGAGCTCAGCAAAAAAATCACTAAGAGCATTCAAAAATTAAACATGGAAGATGGACAGTTTGAAGTCGCCATGACACAACATAGCGCTGATAGTTTGAGCCCATTGGGGATTGATGGCATCGAATTTCAAGTCGCAGCGAATGCTGGTCAAGGATTACAAAATCTAGGAAAAGTGGCTTCAGGTGGTGAGTTGTCGCGCATCAGCCTAGCTATTCAAGTTATCATTAGTCAACGCGTAGCAACCCCTACCCTCATTTTTGATGAAGTTGATGTGGGGATCAGTGGTGCAACTGCAGCAGTTGTAGGTAATTTATTACGTCAACTAGGTGAGAGTACACAGATATTCTGTGTAACACATTTACCACAAGTCGCCGGTAACGGACATCAACAGATGATCGTTAACAAGCACAGTGATGGCAAAACAACTAATACCAATATGCAATTATTAGATGAAACACAGCGTGTAGAGGAATTAGCAAGACTACTAGGTGGAGATAGTATTACCGAACATACTTTAGCGAATGCCAAAGAGTTGTTAATTAATTAAACAACTATGCCTTGAATCAGCAACCTATTGCTTGGTTATGGATAATCAAAACAGATTGACCTAAAACATTTTTTTATTAAATCCTTGCCTATCGGTGAGGATTTTTTTGTTTTATCAAGCAAGTGAATAAGAACAAAGAGTTCAGTAAAATAATTTGTTATATTAAAAGTCTCTATTAAAATTGGCTGAACACAATGAAAAAAATCTTACTCACACTAGCAGTATTAACGCTCTCTGGTTGTTCTTTAATGCAACCAACTGAAGATCAGGCCACTGACAGCAATTTAAGTTGGGAGCAACAACAAACAAAGCTACAGCAATTAGACAACTGGACTCTCACCGGTAAGCTCGCCATTTTCACAGAAGATGATCGACAAAGCGCTAATTTATACTGGCAGCAAAAATCTAATAATTACGATATCCAACTCTCTACTTTTATCGGCACTCGAGTATTACAAGTCAATAAAGATGGACCACAAGTTAAGATTATTAACAGTGATGATCAAACCTTTGTAGGAGAAGATGCCAATACACTGATACAACAAATTGTCCCTGGATTAGACCTGCCTATCGCATCATTACAACAATGGATAAAAGCAAATCCAATGGATGCCTCATACCAGTTAAATGATCAACAACAGGTAAGCGAACTATTAGGTTACGACGAAAGTGGACACAGTTGGGAAGTAAAATACCAAAACTACCAAGCTTATTCAGGTTACTACCTACCTAAAAATATAGAGCTTAAGCGAGACTCAATTCGCTTGAAAATAGCCGTTAGTCAATGGAATATCACGCCTTAAAGAGTTACTTATGTTATCAAACCCAATACGCTGGCCTGCGCCGGCAAAACTAAATTTATTTTTATACATCACCGGACAGCGTGCTGATGGCTATCATAACTTACAAACATTATTTCAATTTATAGACCGCTGTGATTACCTCACAATCACGCCTAATAAAACAGGCAAAATAACCCTTAGCCCAGCACTCCCTGACGTGCCCCTTGAAAGTAACCTTATTTATAAGGCAGCCATGTTATTAAAAGAGCATGCTGGTTGTGATTTAGGTGCACATATCGAACTAGAAAAAAATCTCCCGATGGGTGGAGGACTGGGTGGCGGTTCATCAGATGCAGCAACCACCTTAGTCGCCTTAAATTATCATTGGCAACTAAATCTAGATAAAGCAGTGCTGTGCAAACTAGGGGTAACATTAGGTGCTGACGTGCCTATTTTCATTCATGGAAAAGCCGCAATTGCAGAAGGTGTTGGCGAAGTCCTTACCTCTGTACAGCCAAAACCCGCTTACTATTTAGTAGCGATTCCAAGCTGCCATATATCAACCCCTAGCGTATTTAAAAATCCTGATTTAAAAAGAGATACAAAAAAGCTTTCACATGAACAACTTATGAGCAATAAATGGACAAATGATTGCCAGCCATGTGTTAAAAAAATGTATCCTGAGGTTGCTAATACCATCGACTGGTTGTTAGAATACGCCCCGACTCAGATGACAGGGACGGGAGCATGTGTTTTTAGCACATTTGACCATGCAAGTAATGCTGAGTTATTAGCTAAAAAAACGCCAAAGTGGTTGAATTGTTTCACTACTAAAGGCTTAAACATTTCACCTCTAAGTGAATTATTAACCACCAAAACAGACTAATTAATTGCCTATCAATTAATTACACTCGTTAATGTCTATATGCCATTAGCCAAATCAACAGGATGAAAGAGGTCCTCACAGTGCCAAACATGAAATTATTTGCAGGTAACGCAACACCTAATCTAGCTAAAAAAATTGCTGATCGCCTTTTTATAAAACTAGGAAGTGCAGACGTAGGTCGTTTTAGCGATGGCGAAATCCATGTACAAATTAATGAGAATGTTCGTGGTGATGATATTTTCATCGTGCAATCAACATGTGCCCCAACCAATGACAACTTAATGGAATTGATTGTAATGATCGATGCCCTACGTCGAGCGTCAGCTGGTCGTATTACAGCGGTAATCCCATACTTTGGTTATGCTCGTCAAGATCGTCGAGTTCGTTCAAGCCGTGTTCCAATCACAGCAAAAGTAGTTGCAGACTTCCTTTCTAACGTCGGTGTTGACCGTGTCATGACTGTTGACTTACATGCTGAACAAATCCAAGGCTTCTTTGATGTGCCTGTTGATAATGTTTTCGGTAGCTCTGTGTTACTTGAAGATATGTTAGAGAAGAAGCTAGATAACCCTATGATTGTTTCTCCTGATATCGGTGGTGTTGTTCGTGCACGTGCACACGCAAAACTATTAGATGATGCAGATTT
The DNA here is from genome assembly GCF_038155185.1 of Psychromonas aquatilis. NCBI lineage: Bacteria > Pseudomonadati > Pseudomonadota > Gammaproteobacteria > Alteromonadales > Psychromonadaceae > Psychromonas > Psychromonas aquatilis. The sequence continues at coordinate 9,210 of NZ_JBAKAZ010000014.1, read as the reverse complement.
AGCAATCATCGATAAACGTCGTCCAAAAGCAAATGTTGCACAAGTAATGCATTTGATTGGTGATGTTGAAGGTCGTAACTGTATTATCGTAGATGATATGATTGATACTGGTGGCACACTGTGTCAAGCAGCTGCAGCACTTAAAGAACGCGGAGCATTATCTGTTTATGCTTACGCAACACATGCTGTATTCTCAGGCTCTGCTGCTGAAAACATTAAAAACTCTGTCATTGATGAATTTATCGTAACTGATTCAATTCCATTATCTGCTGAAGTTATTGCAACAGGTAAAGTAAAACAGTTAACATTAAGTGGTATGCTAGCTGAAGCAATCCGCCGTGTAAGTAATGAAGAATCTATCTCTGCGATGTTTCATTACTAAAAAATCAATGAGATAAATCGTCTCTTTGTAGGATCAGTTTATAGAAGCGCTTATTTGTAATAAATAAGCGCTTTTTTTTCGTATTTAATTTGTACAAAAGCCTTTACTGAGTTACTATAGCGCGCCTTTTTTATACGCCCGTTTGGGGAGAAAGGCGGTTATCGCTGGTCGCAAACGATAATCTATTTTAATTTGAAAAGGCATATTGTCTTTTCACAATGGAGTTTTACCATGTCAACAATTACATTAGTAGCTACAAACCGTACAGACTTAGGGAAAGGTGCGAGCCGCCGCCTACGTCATTCAGACCAAACACCTGGTGTTGTATACGGTGCAGGAAAAGAGCCTGTTTCTCTAACTTTCGAACACAAAGAATTAATGAAAGTTGAAAAAGTTGAAGCATTTTACTCTTCAGTATTAAACCTAGAAATCGACGGTGTTGCTGAGCAAGTATTGCTTAAAGATATTCAACGTCATGCTTTCAAAGAGCGCATCCAACATTTAGATCTTTTACGTGTTGATGCTAGCCAAGCAATCACTACAACTGTACCTCTTCATTACTTAAACGAAGAAACTGCAGAAGCTGTTAAAAACGGTGGTGTTATCGCTCACTTAGCAAATGAATTAGAAGTAACTTGTTTACCTGCTGATTTACCTGCATTTATCGAAGTTGATATTGCAAACGTTGAAATTGGCGAAACAATTCATATTTCTAACGTTGTTCTTCCAAAAGGTGTTGAATCTGCTGAGCTTATCAAAGGCGAAGAGCATGATTTACCACTTCTAGCAATCACTGCTAAAAAAGCAGTAGTTGAAGAAGATGAAGCTGAAGAAGCAGCTGCAGAAGCAGACGCTGCTGAGTAATCGTGTCAACTACGATTAAATTGCTTGTGGGCCTGGCTAATCCAGGCCCCGAATATGCAAATACTCGACATAATGCCGGGCAATGGTACATACAACAACTCGCCTCTCTAGAAAATATCCAATTAAAACCTGAAGCTAAGTTTTTTGGACATACCGGACGCATTCAAATTGCCGGTAATGATATTCGTTTATTAGTTCCAACCACTTTCATGAACCTCAGTGGAAAAGCTGTCAGTGCAATGGCGAAGTTTTATCAAATCAAACCAGAAGAAATTTTAGTCGCTCACGATGAGTTAGACATGCCTCCAGGTATCGCAAAGTTTAAACTGGGTGGTGGTCATGGTGGACATAATGGTTTACGTGATATCATTTCCAAATTAGGCAACAATAAAAATTTTTACCGTTTACGTATTGGTATCGGCCACCCTGGCGATAAAAGTCGTGTTAGCGGTTATGTACTTGGTAAAGCAACAAGTGCAGAACAAAATTTGATCGAGCAAAGTATCGATGAAGCGGCACGCTGCACCCCTATTTTAGGTGCAGATGGAATAGAAAAAGCGATGAATCGCTTACATAGCTTCAAAGCACAATAACAAATAATCAATAGGATAAAATCATGGGTTTTAAATGTGGTATTGTCGGTTTACCTAACGTTGGTAAATCTACCCTTTTTAATGCGTTAACTAAAGCAGGCATTGAAGCGGCTAACTTTCCTTTTTGTACAATCGAGCCAAATACGGGCATCGTTCCTGTACCTGATCCACGTTTAGATAAACTTGCTGCTATTGTTAATCCGCAGAAAGTACTACCTACTACAATGGAATTTGTTGATATCGCCGGCCTAGTTGAAGGCGCATCAAAAGGTGAAGGTTTAGGTAATAAGTTTTTAGCGAATATCCGTGAAACAGATGCCATCGGCCATGTTGTTCGTTGTTTCCAAGATGAAAACATCGTTCACGTTGCTGGTAAAATCGATCCTCAAGAAGATATTGACACTATCAATACAGAATTAGCACTTGCCGATTTAGAAAGCTGTGAACGTTCTATCCTGCGCTTAACTAAAAAAGCAAAAGGTGGCGATAAAGATGCAAAATTTGAACTGCCTATTTTAGAAAAAATTAAAACGCATTTAGAAGCTGATGGCATGGTGCGTAGCCTAGATCTTGATAAAGAAGAACTAGCAGCCATTCAATACCAAAGCTTTTTAACATTAAAGCCAACAATGTACATTGCTAACGTCGCTGAAGATGGATTTGAAGATAACCCATATTTAGACATCGTACGTGATATCGCTAAGAAAGAAGGCGCAGTGGTTGTTCCTGTGTGTGCTTCTATTGAATCAGAAATCGCTGAATTAGATGATGAAGACAAAGCTGAGTTCTTAGAAGGTATTGGTCAAGATGAGCCAGGTTTAAACCGTGTAATCTATAGTGGTTATGAACTATTACACCTACAAACTTACTTCACTGCTGGCGTTAAAGAAGTACGTGCATGGACAGTTCCAGTAGGTGCAACAGCGCCACAAGCTGCTGGTAAAATTCATACCGATTTTGAGCGTGGTTTTATCCGTGCTGAAATTATTGGTTTTGATGATTTCATTGCTTGTAATGGTGAAGCTGGTGCAAAAGAAGCCGGTAAATGGCGTCTAGAAGGTAAGTCATACATTACTAAAGACGGTGATGTGATCCACTTCCGCTTTAACGTTTAATAGCGATAGTAAAAAATAATATCCTAAAAAATGGCAACTTCGGTTGCCATTTTTATATATATAACTAGCCTATCTATCAGCACAAATCTTAATATCAATCCCTTGCTCTGCAAATAAACTTAACAATTTAGGATCTGAATTCGAATCAGTCACTAAATAATCAATCTTACGTGCAGAACAAATTTTATGGGTGCTCATCTTTCCTAGTTTCAAGTATGAAGCTAAGGTAATAACTTGCTCAGACTGCTCAATGATAGAGGCTAATGTCTCTGCTTCATCAATATGACCGATACTTAACCCCTGGCTTGGATGCAAAGCACAAACACCCAGAAAACAACTATCAAAATGAATTTTTCTTATCATCGCATTCGTTGTTGCCCCCAACGCCATTACCGCTGGCTTAAACACTTTTCCACCGAGCATAATTAATTCAATATTATTATGGTGGATTAATTGAGTCGCTACTAGTGGGCTAGGTGTCACAACGGTAAAATTAAAATCCGTAGGTAAATTCATGGCTAATTGTAAACAGGTACTGCCTGAGTCAATGAGAATCGTTTGCCCTTCTTTTATTAAAGGGATTGCAGCCAATGCGACACGTTGCTTTAATGGATCAACTTCTTCATGTCGCTCTCGATACTCTTGATTTTCATGTTGTAACGGTAAAGCGCCACCGTGCACACGCCTTAATTGCTTTTGCTCATCCAGCAACTTTAAATCACGTCTTACCGTATCTTCAGAAACCCCTAACTGCACACTTAATTCGGCAGCGTAGACACGCCCTACTTGGCTTAATAATGCGAGTATTTTACTGTGCCTTTCTGGTTGTAACATAACTATCCCTGCTGTTTTTTCTGTGATTTTACTTAATAATGCAGGAATATCCAGTCATCAACGCCTGACTTTTGCACGGAAACGCGTTAATCAATAATGACAACACTATTTACTCTCCTTCTTGAATTGATATTCTGAAGATAATTGACTAAATCCTGCTGATGCCCCCTTGGTCACATGAATTTGATGATTAATACGCTCTTTTAAAGCATCAACATGAGAAATAATACCGATCAATTTACCTGAGGCATTGAGCCGCTCAAGCGCTTCTAGTGCAACTTCCAGTGTATTAGCATCTAAGGTGCCAAAACCTTCATCTAAAAATAATGATTCTATCTGTGTTTTATGGCTCACTAAGTTAGATAGCGCTAATGCTAAACCCAAGCTCACCAAAAAGCTTTCTCCACCTGATAAGGTTTTCACATCACGCACTGCATTTGCTTGCCATAAATCAATCACCTGTAATGCTAAAGGTTGCTTGATATTACGTTGCAATTGATAGCGTTGATGTAGATTCGCCATTTCTTTATTAGCGAGATACACTAGGTTATCCAAAGTCACTCCCTGTGCGAAGGTTCTAAACTTAGCGCCATCAGCTGACCCAATCAGCTTATTAAGCATCTCCCATTGCTCCGCCGTTTGTTGTTTCAACTGTTGCTGCTTAACAATCCCCTGTTGCTTTAATTTATTTGCCTGATTAGATTGTAATAAACCAAATTTAGTCGCATAAGTGGTTTGATGTGCTTGGATTTGTTGCTGCAACGCTACGATCTCATCTTCAACTTGCTGTAATGACTTGTCCGTCAATTTAATGGCTTTCAACTCAGTTTGTTGATTCAATAAGGTTTCTAGACGTGTATTTTCTTTTAGCAGGTCATCTTGAAGTTGTTGGCGTTGAGAGAGTAATGATTGCATCTCTTCAGGTGCTAATCGTGCTTTAAGGAAGGCAGCTTGATCAACAAATGCCGAGTCTATTAAAGCCTGTTCAAACTGCGCAGACTTTGTTTCACTTTCAGTCAAATACCGCTGTTCTGAAGCGGTTATTTGTAAGATCTCCCCTTTTACCGCCTGTGCAACATCTAACTCAGTTTGTAATGCTTTATTAATTTTTTCAAGCTGCGCTTGGCTCGTTGCTAATTTCGCATTGCTATGGTCACGTAATTGTTGCTCGCTTTGTTCACCGAATTGCTGTGTTCTTGTTAATTGCAGTTGCTCAATCTCTTCCATTAATGTTTTTGCTTTATCATTAACTTCAGCTAATACTTGTTTTTGTTGTTGTAAAGCCTGATCTTGCAGTTGTACTTGTTGTGTTAACTCGGTGAGCTCTGCTGTTATCTTTTGTTCATATTGTAATTGAGTCTTATATTGCTCCACTTGCTCTGTCGCTTGCTTAACCCATTGTTGTGGTGCGTCAAACAATAATTTACTCAATTCCTGATGGTGAATAATCTGCTCAGGTAAAGCATCCGTTACCCTTGAATGTAATATTTCAACTTTCTGTTTCGCTTCAGCCAATTCTTCCTGTAATGAAGCTATTTTCTCCACCAGCCTTTTTTCTTCATAGCTATTTTGTTGCTGCTTTAAAGACAATTGATGTTGTTGTTCTGAAACACTTTGTAACTGCTTTTCTAAACCAGCATGATCTTGTTGTAGTGCTCTTAGTATTTCCACCTGCTGCTGAATCAGGTTTCGCTTACTTTCAACTTCTTCGCTTAACTGAATTAACTCCGCACTACTGGTTGCCTCATAGGAACGGTTTTTCAAATACCCATGATTTAACCAAAGCTGTTGTTTTTCCTTTTTATCAGTTAACAGTGATTGTTGGGATGCTTGTAACTCCCTGAACTGCTCAACCTTAGATTTTAACTGACCGTTTAATTCACTATAAGCGGATCTCGCTTTATCTAATGCCTTTTGCAATTGCTGTAAACGTAATTGATGCTCGGGTACATCAATCTTTTGATAATTCACTAAAGCTGGATGCGACAGTGAACCACATAAAGGACAGGGTCTATCCTCTTGTACCTTTAATTGCAACTCAGCTAAGCTTTGAATAATTTGCTCTTGCTCTAATAGTTTTTCAGTGTTGGTGACATCAACAACTAGTTGCTTGCCTTGTTCCTTTAGATTGTGTAACTGAGTTTGATCATCATTAATACTACTATCTAAACGAGTTAACTCCCCCTGTTTTTTAAATAACTCTGCTTCAATAAAATCTAATTTTTCTGAGATAGGCAAGCCAGAATGAATTTCTTTTAATTCACTTTGCAATAAGGTTAATTGTTGATTTGCACCATCTAAAGAGCCCTCCGGCAACACCTTATTTGCACTATTTATCTCATCAGTTAACTGTTTTAACTTAGCCTGTAAAGGGCTCATACTGGTCAGCAAAACTTGTAACTCTTGATTTACTTGCTCGGTACTTGATAAAAATAACTGCTTTTTCTGTTCTGCTTCGCTTAAAGACTGCGATACGTTAAGGGCTTTTGCTTTTGTCTCATCCAACTGTGTTAGTTGTAATGTCACACTAGAAAGAGCATCACTCAGTGCCGGCACATAATCTTGCTCTTGTAACAAAGCTTGGCTTTCTTTGAGCTGTGCTTGGTAACCTTCAGATTTCTGTTGCATTAGCGTTAGCTCGCTTTGACTTACATCGACTTGCTTTTGTTTGCTTGCTAACTCTTCTCGTAAGCTGTTTTTCTGTGTTGTTTTATCACGAATCGCAATATCTAAAGGCACTAATACTTTATTAATTTCATCAATAACTTGTGTCGTTTCTTGCTGTTGAAGTGACACATTATTGTCTTGTTGTAACTGCTGTTTTTGTAAAGATTCAATTGCAACACGGTTGGCTTTTTCTTTTTCGATAATATTGCTTAATTGCACCTTAACTTTGTTATGCAACTGTAGCGCGTATTGCCATGATTCATAGATAGGTCTAAGTTTCTCAGCCTTCTCGGCATTAACTAAGCTGGTTTCTTGGCTTTTAAAAGCAGTTTTTTTCTGCTCAAGACTTTCAATCTTACTTTTTTGCTCTGCAATCGTTTTATCGTACTTAGCGTTTTCCTGTAGCCAACTTACCGCTTTATCCAATGTCTGCGCTTGCTTTGTAAAGCTTTTTTGTTGTATTTCAAGTTGCTTAACCTCTTCAACTAAAGCTTCTTCCTCTGTTTCATCTAAAATACTTAATACTTTGGCTTGTTCCGTTAACACTGTTAGTTCAGCTTGTATCTGTTTATTTTGCTGATAAACATATTGCGCTATTTCACAATAAATCTCAGTTCCTGTTAGTTCCTCTAATAATTCAGCGCGTTCACCACTTGAAGCATTAAGAAACGCTGCAAAGCCACCTTGAGCCAATAACATCGATTTAGTAAAACGAGAAAAGTCTAACCCTGTTAGTTCCGTGACTTGTTTTAATACCTCACTACTTTTTGTCGCTAATACTTGTCCAGCAATTTCACTTAACTCACATAAAGGAGCCTGTAAATTACCATCGGCATTATTACGAGCACGCTTTTGCGACCAATACACGCGATAGGCTTTATTTTTAACCGCAAATTCCACTTCCGCTAAACAATCACCTGTACCGCGTGTCATTAACTCATTTTTGCTTTGTGTTAACTTATCTAAACGTGGGGTTTGTTGATATAAAGCCAAACATATCGCATCTAAAATAGTGCTTTTTCCAGCGCCGGTTTGTCCGGTGATTACAAACAATGCATTATCTTGAAAGGCTTGATCTTGGAAATCTATTTTCCACTCACCTTTTAAAGAGTTTAAATTTTTAAAACGTAACGATAATATTTTCATGATTGATGCTCCACAGCCGATAGAACTTCAGCAAATAGCCCTTTGAGTTGTTTTTTCTGTTCATCACTTATATTGTCTTCAATATCTAAACGATGCTCAAACAACTGCACAGGCGTGACATTCTCTAGGCTTTTTTTATCATTTTCCTGCCATTGATTGGTTTCATTAATTTGTGGGCTGCTAACTTTTAAAATATCAATGCTCGTCCCTTCTACCAACTGGCTTAGGTAAGTGTGCAAATCTGACATATATTGTGCTTGCTTTAATTTCACTTCCACCCAAATCGTTTCACCTTTTAACGAGTCTTTAAGGGTATTAATTTGCTCTGTAATGGCATCTAGGTCGCCACTGATAATATGTAATTCTTGAAAGCGAGGAATATCAAACTCATTCACCTGTAAATCATGTTTATCGCTAAACTCTATAATATTGACTTTTTTAGTCTGTTTACTTTCATCAAAACTTAATGGAATCGGTGAACCACAGTAGCGAATTACCTCAGATTTCTGTACGCGTTGTGCCTTATGCAGGTGACCTAATGCAATATAATCAAATGCAGGAAATAAAGCGGCAGGAAAAGCCGTTAAGGTACCAATATAAATTTCACGTACCGAGTCAGAAACAGAGCACCCCACTGTCGTTAAATGGCCACTGGCGATGATTGCAGTATCAGCAGGTAACTTTTGTTCGTTAATTTTATTTTTCGCTAAATCATAAAGTGATTGATACGTAGTGGAAATACCTTGCTGTAAGGACAACTGCTTTTGTTCCGCAGAGTTACCTTGCTCGCTAAGCATCACATCATTAGCTCGTAAAAAAGGTAGTGCGCACATCAAGGCCTGTTGTTCACCCGTTTTATCTTTTAAGTGAATTAAATGATCTGACAAATCATCACTTAACCCTGCGAGTACAGATACATTTAATGCACTTAACAAGGATTTGCTTTCATTAAGTACCGCCACACTATCGTGATTACCTGACACAATGACTAACTGCGAACAAAAACTTTGTTGTAATTGCACAACAAAATCAGCATATAACTTACGTGCATAAGATGCAGGTGACGCACTATCGAAAATATCACCAGCAACGATCACTGCATCAACTTGTTGTGCATTAACTAGATCAATTAACCAAGATAAAAAAGCTTGATGTTCATTTTCACGTGTTTTCATCATAAAATACTGGCCAAGGTGCCAATCTGAGGTGTGTAATATTTTCATGTACCACTAATCCTAAGTTTAATTCCCTTCAGTTTAACTTTTTCAATAGCAGAAAGCTTAATTCAGGGTTGTTTTCTAATATGTTTGCACAAAATAAAAACAACTTGTTTATCAATTAACCAAACAAACAAAAAAATAGTTTTTTTATTAAAAAGTAGTTGACGATGTAGTTCGATATCCGCATAATGCGCCCCATCGAAACGACGCACTGTTTAACAGAGCCAAGTTGAGATTAAAGTAAAAAATGGCTACATAGCTCAGCTGGTTAGAGCACATCACTCATAATGATGGGGTCCCAGGTTCAAATCCCGGTGTAGCCACCATTTACTTTACGCGGAAGTGGCGGAATTGGTAGACGCGCTAGATTTAGGTTCTAGTATCGCAAG
>NZ_JBAKAZ010000013.1:0-67647 GCF_038155185.1 Psychromonas aquatilis | reverse complement strand
AATACCGGCCTGTCACGCCGGGGGTCGCGGGTTCGAGTCCCGTCCACTCCGCCAACAGTGTATAAAAGTTACTTCAAGTTAATTACTCTCTTATTTATATAACCTACTCATCTAAAAATATCTCTTTTTATACAAAGCTAAATTAATCTCAAATCCCCCTTTAATCTATTCTTATTTAATAGCATTACTCATACTATTGTTTCACCTATTACAATAATAAACACATTATGGCTTAGCTTATTTAACCTCAACACCCTTGCCAATTACAGCCTATAGATCTACTTTACATTTCTTTTTGTTAGCAGACGCTAATCAAACACGCCATTAAAATTGTTAAATGCCTATTATGACACTCAATACTTACTCTTCATATTTTTCAGCCTCTACTAAATTTTATCTACTTTAAACCTTCATTAATAATCAAAATATTCACCTCTGAACATTAATTCACTAAGCTGTCATCACTTTCCTTTCTTTAGTGCATTATTGAAAATTTTAGTCATTGAAGTTATTCAATATAGGATAGTTATTTTCAATGGAAATAATTTAAAAATAATACAATAAAACAGTTAAAAGAACTGCTAATACCTCCTTAAGTATTCAGCCTATATTTTTATTTACAGCATTTAATTTAATTAACCTCAGCTCACAAAACTCATTTTATTGCATCTTAGTGTGATTGAGTGCTCACTTTTTGTTCTACAAACTATGACCTAGGTCTTTGTCACTCTCTAGCAAAACAAAAAAATTAACATAATATTAACAACCTAATTTATTTTAAAAATAAATTTATGTTGGAAAAAACAAGTGATTCAAAGTGAATAGCAAAAAGTTTTATAAAGGCTAACTTTCTACTTCTGTTCAACTTGAACCCTTTTTTAATTCATTACATTAAGGAGAATGACAGTGAGTTTTGAAAATGAAAATAAAGCAGAAGGATACTGGAAAGAAAATATTCGATTAGTAGTCACCCTGTTGATTATTTGGGCCGTCGTTTCATTTGGCTTCAGTATTGTATTAGTAGATATCTTAAATGAATTTACTTTTATGGGCTTCAAATTGGGCTTTTGGTTTGCACAACAAGGCTCTATTTATGTGTTTGTTGTATTAATTTTTGTTTACGCGGCAAAAACCAACAAACTTGATGAAAAATACGGTGTTGAAGAAGAATAAGGATTATTACAATGGATGTTCAAATTTTAACTTATCTAATCGTAGGACTCACATTTGCGCTTTATATCGGTATTGCAATATGGAGTAGAGCAGGATCCACAAAAGAGTTTTACGTCGCAGGTGGCGGTGTACACCCTGTTGTAAATGGAATGGCAACAGGTGCTGACTGGATGTCTGCAGCCTCTTACATCTCACTGGCAGGTATTGTCTCTTTCGTTGGTTACGACGGCTCAGTATATTTAATGGGATGGACTGGCGGTTACGTTTTACTCGCCCTATTAATGGCTCCTTACCTGCGTAAGTTTGGTAAATTTACAGTGCCTGATTTTGTCGGTGACCGTTATTATTCTCAAACAGCACGTACGGTTGCTGTTGTCTGTGCCATTTTTGTTAGCTTTACTTATATTGCAGGGCAAATGCGTGGTACCGGTGTTGTATTCTCTCGATTTTTAGATGTAGAAGTTGAGACAGGTGTTTATATTGGTATGGCAGTGGTTTTCTTTTATGCCGTATTAGGTGGAATGAAAGGTATTACCTACACTCAAGTAGCTCAATACTGTGTCATGATCTTTGCCTTTATGGTGCCTGCTATTTTCTTATCAATCATGATGACTGGGCACTTTTTTCCTCAAATTGGCTTTGGATCTGAATTACTCGACGCAAACGGTAATAGCTCAGGTGTTTATCTACTCGATAAATTAGATGGCTTATCTACTGAGTTAGGGTTTGCTGAATATACGGAAGGAACCAAAAGTATTATTGATGTCTTCTTTATCACCGGTGCATTAATGTTTGGTACTGCAGGTTTACCACATGTAATTGTTCGCTTCTTTACTGTGCCACGTGTAAAAGACGCACGTAGTTCAGCTGGATGGGCGTTGGTGTTTATCGCAATTATGTACACTACTGTACCGGCTCTTGCTGCTTTCTCTCGAGTGAATATGATTGAAACGGTAAATGGTAAAGACGGTCAAGGTATCCCTCACGCAGAAGCACCAAGCTGGATTAATAACTGGGAAAGAACCGGCTTAATTACTTGGGACGATAAAAATAATGACGGTAAAATGTCTTATGAAGCAGGACCAGATAATGAAATGAATATCGATAGAGATATCATCGTATTAGCAACGCCTGAAATTGCAAACTTACCAGCTTGGGTTATTGCAATTGTTGCAGCGGGTGGCTTAGCAGCGGCACTATCAACCTCTGCGGGCCTATTATTAGTAATATCAACATCTGTTTCTCATGATTTACTCAAGAAAAACCTAATGCCTGATATTTCTGATAAAAAAGAATTAATGTATGCGCGAACCGCCGCTGCTATCGGGGTTATTATCGCAGGTTACTTTGGTATTAATCCTCCAGGCTTTGTTGCCGCGGTGGTAGCCATTGCTTTCGGACTTGCCGCATCCTCATTATTCCCAGCGATTACAATGGGTATTTTCTCTAAGAAAATGAATAAAGAAGGCGCGATTGCTGGTATGGTCGCAGGCTTATCATTTACTACTATTTACATTATCTACTTTAAATTTATCAACCCTGCCGATAACCTTGCAGAAAACTGGTTATTCGGTATTTCACCAGAGGGTATTGGTCTATTAGGTATGATCATTAACTTTACTGTTGCCATTTTAGTTTGCAGAATGACAGCACCAGTACCACAAGACGTTAAAGAGATGGTTGAAGCAATCCGCTTCCCTAAAGGAGCAGGTCAAGCACAGGACCATTAACACGAATTTAATAAAAGCGCTTCGGCGCTTTTTTTCGTTAAGTTAACTATCAACAGAATAGCCAGGTAAATATGGATAACAGTGAATTACAACCTATTGTAGACTTTATTCAAGCCCTCCCTCCTTTTGATTCTTTGCCAGCACCAACAATAAGCCAATGTAGCCAAGAGTTGAGCATTGTCTATTATGGAAAGCAACAAAAAACAGTTCCCGTCGACACCAACCCTGCACAACTATATATTGTTCGAAGTGGGGCTTTTGAGGTAACAACAAAAGAAGGAGAATTAATTGATAGGATCGCTGAAGGACAGTTTTTTGGCTTTAGCGGTATCCTTTCTGGGGAAAAAGTCGTTAATCAAGTACAGATACTAGAGGATGGCCTAGTTTATCACCTACCCGCTAAGATTTTTAATACCTTACGGGCAAGCAATCAAACATTCGACCGCTTTTTTAACCGTGCTTTTGCAAAACGTCTGCGTAATCAAGGTGCGATCACTAACTCCGATATCAAAACGGTACGAATATCTCAAATAATGTCGCATGACATTACCACTATTGAACCTGATAAAAATATCCACCAGGCGGCGATACTGATGTCAGAAAAACGTTTATCATCATTGGTTATCGTTAGGAAAGGTAAGCTATGTGGAATTTTAACTGATAGGGACTTACGTAATCGTGTACTTGCTAAAGGGCTAGATGGGAAAACCACCATATCCGAGGTAATGACAAAGAGTCCTATTACCATCGAAGCTAATTCATTAGCTTTTGAAGCGATGCTGAAAATGAGTGAAACCAATATTCATCATTTACCTGTCATAGAAAACAACCAACCAATTGCGATAATTACCAGTACCGATCTAATTCGAAGTCAAAGCTCACAACCATTATTATTAGTGGGTGAGATAGAGCGACAAACTGAGATTCAGGGATTAATTGAGGTTAGTAAAAAAATCCCCACCCTATTACATAACTTAATTATTAGCGATACCAAAGCAACCGAAATAGGACAAATCCTCACCTCAATTACAGATTCATTAACTAAACGCTTAATTACTTTAACTCAGCTTAAATTAGGACCTGCTCCCATGCAGTTTTGCTGGTTAGCATTTGGTTCTCAAGCCCGACAAGATCAAATGGCGGGGTCCGATCAAGATAATGCTCTACTTCTAGAAAGACCACCGATAGAACAGGAAGCTATTTATTTTCAACAATTATCAGAATCTGTTTGTAGTGCATTAGATGCTTGCGGATTTATGTTTTGTCCTGGCAATATCATGGCGCAAAATAGCCAATGGCAATTATCCCTAACACAGTGGATAAAACAATTTTCAGATTGGATCGAAACCCCTTCCCCTCAAGCATTATTAAACGCCACTATCTTTTTTGATATGCGTGCAATTTTTGGTGAAATAACGTTATTTAATCATTTACAAAAAAGCGTTTTAACGCTCACTAAAAACAACGATATATTTATCGCAGCACTAACTCAAAATGCACTGCAGTCTTCACCACCACTCGGCTTCTTTCGTAATTTTGCACTAGAACGAGATGGCAGTGAAGTGAAAGGAATTGACTTAAAACATAAAGGGAATGTATTAATCAACGATATGGTAAGAGTATATTCTTTAGCCTTTGGTGTAGAGGAAGTAAACACTAACAAACGTATTCAAAAACTAATGGATAAATCAGTGATTGATAGTGACCTAGCATTCAATTTATTAGATGCCTGGGAATTTATTGCTCACAAACGATTAGTTAACCAAGGGCAACAGTTTAAACAGGGTAAAACTGTCTCTAATTATATATTACCAGATAACCTTTCAGCATTAGTCCGCCACCAGCTTAAAGATACATTTAAAGTCATTCATGAAGCGCAAAGCTCTCTCAGACACAAATTTTTAAGGCAATTATGATGTTACGAGAATGGTGGTTAAAACAAAAGTTATCACGCGCACTAAACAACGATAAAGCCTCCCTATTTCCTTGTTTAGAGCTTCACTACCATTATTTATTAACACAGCTTGATAAACCGATTTCTGAGCTTAACTTATTAGCAATTGATATTGAAATGACAGGTTTAAATGCTAAAAAAGAGCAAATGGTGAGTATTGGTGCTATCCCTATTATTAACGCACAAATTAAACCGAAACTAGCACAATATAAACTAATAAAAATACAGGGCAGCGTAGGACAAAGTGCCATTATTCACGGTGTGTTAGATAGAGATTTAAGTAATGCGCTATCACTGCCAGAGGTCTTAACGTGGTTATTTGAACAATGCCAAGATAAGATTTTAGTTGCTCACCATGCTCCATTAGATCTACAGTTTCTACAACAAGCAATGTTAAAAACCCAATCAAGCCCACTGACTTTATTCGCAATAGATACATTAAATATTGAAAAGCAGCGCCAACTACGCAAAAACACAGCGCTAAAAACCGGAGGGCTACGTTTAAATGCCTGTCGCGATTACTACCATTTACCCGTTTATAATGCACATAATGCATTAACCGATGCTTTAGCCTGCGCTGAATTACTATTAGCACAATTAAATGGTATGGGAGAGTTAGGAAAAACGCCACTCAAAAAAATACTAAACTATTGCTAATTCAGTGTTTAACAGATAATAAAAAACCTGCTAGTAGCAGGTTTTTTAGATAGTCAGAAATGGAGGGTATTAACCACCCCAAGAATCACGTAATGCAACGGTGCGATTAAACACTAAGTTATCTGCACTTGAATCTTGGTTGTCTGCACAGAAGTAACCTTCACGTTCAAATTGATAAGCCATTTCAGGCTTAGCATCTACTAGGCTATTTTCAACAAAACCATGTTTCACAACTAGCGACTCTGGGTAAAGTACTGTGTGTACATCTTCCGCGGCAGCTGGGTTCTCTACTGTAAATAATCGGTCATAAATACGGAACTCTGCAGGGTGATTTGAAGCAGCACTTACCCAATGAATTACGCCTTTTGGTTTACGGCCATCAGCAGGGTTTTTACCTAACGTGGTAGGGTCATACGAACAAATAATCTCAGTAATATTACCTGCTTCATCTTTAACCACTTGTTCTGCTTTAATCATATATGCATTACGTAAACGTACTTCTTTACCTAGTACTAAACGCTTATACTTTTTATTAGCTTCTTCACGGAAATCTGCAGCATCGATGTAAATCTCACGAGAGAAAGGAACCGTGCGTGAGCCCATGCTTTCATCTTTCGGATGAGAAGGTGCAGTTAGTTGCTCAATCTTGTCTTCTTCATAGTTGCTAATCGTCACTTTAACAGGATCTAAAACTGCCATAGCACGTGGACCATTCGCTTCTAAGTTTTCACGTACACAGGCTTCTAATGAAGCTAACTCAACAGTGTTTTCCTGTTTTGTCACACCAATACGTTTTGCAAACTCACGTAAAGACGCTGCAGGATAACCGCGACGACGCATACCTGAAATAGTTGGCATACGAGGATCATCCCACCCTGTTACAATATTTTCTTCAATAAGTGCATTTAACTTACGTTTAGAAGTTAAGGTATATTGTAAATTTAAGCGTGAAAACTCAATTTGGCGTGGCTTACATTCGATGCTGATATTTGCCAATACCCAATCATACAATGGACGGTGATCTTCAAACTCTAAAGTACATAGGCTGTGCGTAATGCCTTCAATCGCATCCGAAATACAATGAGTGAAATCGTACATAGGGTAAATACACCATTTATCACCTGTTTGGTGATGGTGTGCAAAACGAATACGGTAAATAACAGGATCACGCATTTTCATATTAGGTGAAGCCATGTCAATTTTCGCACGTAACATCATAGTGCCTTCTTCAAACTCACCTGCACGCATACGTTTAAAAAGATCAAGACTTTCTTCTATTGGACGGTCTCTAAATGGACTATCTTTACCTGGAGAGGTTAATGTTCCACGATATTCACGAGTTTGTTCTGCATTTAATTCACATACATAAGCTTTGTTATTTTCAATAAGCTCAACGGCGTAATCAAATAACTGCTCAAAATAATTAGATGAGTAGCGAATATCGCCTTCCCACTCGAAACCTAACCATGAAACGTCTTTTTGAATTGCAGCAACATAGTCAGCATCTTCTTTAACTGGGTTTGTATCATCAAAACGTAAATTACAAGCAGCACCAGGATAATCTAATGCTAAACCAAAGTTTAAGCAGATAGATTTCGCATGGCCAATATGTAAGTAGCCATTTGGTTCAGGAGGAAAACGCGTATGAATTGTCTGGTGTTTACCACTCTCAAGATCGTTTTCAATAATAGTGCGTATAAAGTTACTTGGGCGTGTTTCCAATTCGGACATTTTGACCTCTAAAAGACATGATTCATAAAAACAGTAATCATCGTATATTCTAACCTTAAGCTCAAGTTAAATAATGGCAAATACACTAGATAACAAGAATCTAAACAAGAGAAACAAAAAAGGCACTACAAGAGTGCCTTTATAAGTAAAGTATCTTTACCTATTTTAATAATTTCATTCTATTAGCAATGCTTTCAGCTTGCGGGCCAATAATAACTTGTAAATTGTTATCGCCTAACTGAACAACACCCATTGCACCTAATGCTTTAAGATCAGACTCTTTAACGATCCCTCTGTCTTTCAGGGTTAAACGAAGTCTTGTAATACACGCATCAATCACTTCTAAGTTATCCACGCCACCTAGCGCTTCTGTATATGATTTAGCCAAAGCTCCGCTATCTTTCTCATTACTTGTCGTTGCCTTTTCTGTCTCTAACAGCTGATCCTCACGACCTAATGTCTTAAGGTTTAATGTTTTGATTAAGGTTAAGAAAACAAAGTAATATACTGCAAAAAATACAACACCTTGCACTAATAACATGTACCACTGTTTTGCTAATGGATTTTGCGATGATAAAACCATATCAACTAATCCAGCAGAGAAGCCAAAACCTGCCATCCATTCCATATTTGCTGCAATAAAGACAGAAACCCCAGTTAAAAATGCATGTACTACATATAATAACGGTGCCGCAAACATAAATGAGAACTCTAATGGCTCAGTCACGCCAGTAAAGAAGGACGCTAGTGCTGCAGCTAACATAATAGAGACAACTTTCTGTTTATTCTCTTTTCTGGCTGCAGTGTAGATCGCAAGTGCAGCGCCAGGTAAACCAAACATCATAATAGGGAAAAAGCCTGCTTGGTACATGCCCACAGTACCTATTGCGTTTTTACCTTCAGCAGCAAACTTTGTAATTGTTTCCTGTCCGGCTAAGAAATTTGGAATATCATTAATCCCAGCAACATCAAACCAAAAGACTGAGTTTAATGCATGGTGTAAGCCCACAGGAATTAATAAACGGTTAAAGAAGGCATAAATCCCAGCACCAATATCACCCATTCCAGAGATAGTTTCACCAAAATGCTGTAAACCAGAAAAAATAATAGGCCAAACAAACATTAAGACAAATGAAACAACAATCATAACCACGGACACAATGATAGGAACTAAGCGTCTACCGGAGAAGAATGACAATGCATTATGTAATTCTACCTCTGAAAATTTATTATATATTTCTGCTGATATGATACCGATTAAAATACCAACAAATTGATTCTCTATTTTACCAAAAGAAGGATCGGCAACCACACCTGTTATCTGCTGCACTGCACCAGGAGATAAAAGCGTCGTAACAACTA
Source organism: Psychromonas aquatilis (assembly GCF_038155185.1). Classification (NCBI taxonomy): domain Bacteria; kingdom Pseudomonadati; phylum Pseudomonadota; class Gammaproteobacteria; order Alteromonadales; family Psychromonadaceae; genus Psychromonas; species Psychromonas aquatilis. The sequence goes on along the minus strand of NZ_JBAKAZ010000013.1, from coordinate 59,040 downwards.
ACCAACCTACTAAGCCAGATAAAGCGGCTGCCCCATCTTTATCTTTGGACATGCCGTAAGCAACACCAACAGCAAATAATAAGGCCATATTATCAATAACTGCTGCGCCAGCTTTAATTAAGAAGGCGGCTAATTGCGAGTCCCCTCCCCAACCATTTGGGTCAATCCAATATCCTACACCCATTAAAATAGCGGCTGCAGGTAGCACTGCAACAGGTACCATTAGCGCGCGGCCAACTTTTTGCATATAACCTAAAATATTCACTTTCTCTCTCCTTGATAAAACTTAATTTCAATTGATTATTAACTTTCCTTGTGAGTAGAAAAGTATATATAAAAAAGTGAAATTGCAATAAATTTATGCAGCGAGGCTAATATTCACCCTAGAAAACGTCAATTAAAACAGCTCTACCTGTGAAGAAGATCGTTTAAATAGCGATCAAAAAATAAATAATTAGAATTCAATCACAACTTAATTTACAATGCGAATTAATGAAATTAAAACTTGGAGATAGTTTATGCGTCTTATTCCTCTAGAAAAATCATCAAATGTTGGCCTATGGGCTGCTCAATATATTGTTGATAAGATTAATGCTTTTCAACCTACGCAAGATCGCCCTTTTGTTTTAGGTTTACCGACAGGCAGTACCCCATTAGAAACATACAAACACCTTATTGAGCTATATAAAATGGGTGAAGTTAGCTTTGAGCATGTGGTGACTTTTAATATGGATGAATACGTCGGAATAGCGCCTTCACATCCAGAAAGCTATTACAGCTTTATGCATAACAATTTCTTTGATCACATTAATATACAAAGTCAAAATATTAACCTGTTAAATGGCTTGGCTGATAACTTGGAAGAAGAATGCCAACGCTATGAACGTAAGATAAAAAGTTACGGTGCAGTTCACCTCTTTATGGGAGGTGTCGGTAATGATGGTCATATCGCGTTTAATGAACCTGGCTCTTCTTTAGCCTCACGAACACGAGTAAAAACATTAACCATGGAAACACGAACAGCTAACTCGCGCTTTTTTGATAATGATATAAATCAGGTACCTAAATTAGCGCTGACCATTGGTGTCGCAACGTTATTAGAAGCAAAAGAAGTATTAACACTTGTAACAGGACGCCATAAAGCATTAGCATTGCAAGCCGCTGTAGAGGGTTCCGTTAATCATTTATGGACAATTAGTGCATTACAACTACATCAAAAAGCGATTATTGTTTGCGACGCTTTCTCTACAATGGAATTAAAAGTAAAAACGCTAAAATATTTTCAAGAGTTAGAAGCTGAAAATATCCGAGGCCTATAAATATCTCGCATCATTATTAATGAGCTTAATAACAGGCTACTTTATTTTAAGCTCATTATCTGTCCATTTACTTAAAGGAGTGGTTGACCGTGTATGCCTTAACCAACTGTACCATATACACTAGCAAATCAATTCTACTTGATCATGCCGTTATTATTGAAAATAATCTCATCAAAAATATTACTGCTACTAAAGATTTACCAGCAGAAATCAACACAATAGATTTAAAAGGCCAAAACCTTTCTCCGGGTTTTATTGATTTACAGCTTAATGGTTGTGGTGGCGTTATGTTTAACGGTAATGAAACAGAGCAAACACTGTCAATCATGCAAGCTGCTAATTTACAATCAGGTACAACCAGTTTTTTACCCACTTTTATTACTGACAGCGACAATGGCATTGAACGTGCGTTAAATGTAGCGCGTAGTTACATGCAAAAAACTGAAAATGAAGTATTAGGATTACACCTTGAAGGGCCTTATATTAGTTTAGAGAAAAAAGGAATTCATCCACAGCAATTTATAAGATCAGCAGATACCAGCATGATTGACCTGATTTGTAAAAATGCAGATGTCGTTGCACAGATAACCCTTGCTCCTGAGAAAAATGATAATGAAGTGATCAAGCAATTAAGTGCTGCTGGTATTGTTGTTTCCTTAGGGCATAGTAATGCTACCTATCAACAAGCAACAATGGCGATTCAATCAGGTGCATCTTCAGCCACGCATTTATTTAATGCAATGTCAGCAATGGCAGGTAGAGAACCCGGTATGGTCGGTGCTGTTTATGACAACGATATTTATGCCGGTATTATTGTTGATGGGTTTCATGTCGATTATGTCAATGTACGACTATCTAAGAAATTAATGGGTGAAAAACTGATACTGGTAACAGATGCTACCGCGCCAGCAGGTGCAAATATCGAACAATTCGATTTTGTTGGCACCACCGTTTATTACAAAGATGGAAAATGCTTTGGTGAGGATGGCACGTTAGGCGGCTCTGCGGTAACTATGATTGAATCAATACAGCAATGTGTTAACTATGTAGGAATCACCTTAGAAGAAGCGATTCGCATGGCAACCCTTTATCCTGCAAAAGCTATCTCAGTTGATCATAAACTAGGGAGTATTGAACAGGGTAAAATCGCCAACTTAGCAATATTTGATCAACACTATCAAGTAACAGCGACAGTAGTAAATGGCGTATATAAAACATCTACAAAATGATAGATTGACGTGTTTTTAGTTAACTTAACGGATACTTAATAAATGGATAAGCAAAATATAATGCCTGATACTATTGCTAATTTAGAACAGGTGAAACAAAAAAATAGTGCAAACATTTATAAAGTCATTGAGCAATATAAGCCTATTTCAAGAGTAGAAATAGCTAAAATAAGCAACTTAGCACCGGCAAGTGTGACTAAAATAACACGTCAGCTAATGGAAAGTGGGCTCATTACCGAGGTTGAGTTACAAGTCTCAACGGGTGGACGACGTGCCATTTCATTAGCGCCAAACTCCGATAACATCAATATTATTGCTATCAAGTTAGGGCAAAATCTATTATCAATTGCGCATTATAATTTATCAGGTGACAAGGGGCTTAATAAACAGATCACTATCCCTAAAAAAGAAAGTTGTGAAATGCTCACTGATTTTTTGATTGGTGAGATTGCAAAGTTTATTACTCAACCGACATTAATTAATGAAAAAATATCGGCCATTTCGCTCACCATATCCGGTTTGGTCAATCCTAAACAAGGTGTTGTTATTTCAACACCCACTTACCCTTTTGATCATTTCCCGTTAGCTAATGAAATAGAAAAAGCATTCAATATACCTACTTTTATTGGTAACCATACACGCTGCCTAGCATTAGCTGAAAATTACTTTGGTGCCACAAAACATTGCCAAGACTCGATTTTAATCAGTGTTCATCACGGTGTTGGATCTGGTGTGATCATTGATAACAAGGTACTACTTGGAAAAAACTGTAATATTGGAGAAATAGGTCACATTCAAGCAAACCCTTTGGGTAAGGCCTGTTATTGCGGAAATATAGGTTGTTTAGAGACTGAAGTTAGTGATACCGCCATTCTCAATAAAGTCAAAGAAGCTATATCAGCAGGTAAAAAAAGCGCAATAGAGAGTGATAACCTAAACATCAATGCAATATATCTTGCGGCAGCTAATGGCGATCAACTTTGCCAATCAATTACAGAGCAGGCAGCTAATTATTTAGGGAAGAGTATTGCGATTTTAGTTAATTTATTAAACCCTGAAAAAATAATACTCGCGGGGAAAATAATTACGGCGGGTGATATCTTTTTTGATACCGTAAAAGCATATATTAAATCTCAAACATTGCCAGATTTTAATAATAAGCTAGAAGTGATTGGTAGTGAATTAAGTTCAGATATAACCATTGCTGCTTTTGCGTTAATAAAACAAGCAATATATGAAGGCAACTTGCTACAAAGAATTAAAGTATAAAAAGTGAGTTAATAATCTAACTCACTTTTTACTATTACCTTATTGCTGTGAGAAGACAATTTCTCCCTCATTTACATCAACAAGAATATCTTCACCGGTGGTTAATTCACCAGATAAGATTTTTTGCGCTAGCGTATTTTCCAATAGCTGTTGCACAGCCCTTTTTAATGGACGCGCCCCATAAACAGGATCGTAACCAGCATCGACCAATAATTTAATAGAAGCATCATTAAAAATAAGGTGATAATCCCTTTCTTTCAAACGATCCTGCAATGATTGAAGCTGTATCGTTGCAATCGATTTTATATGTTCTTCACTCAATGGATGGAACACCACTGTTTCATCAATTCGATTCAAGAACTCAGGTTTAAAGTGATTAGCTAAGACACCTAATAATGTATTCTTCACATCACCGTAAGAAGCTTTTGGAAAAGCCTCTTGGATAATATCTGAACCAATATTAGAAGTCATAATGATCACTGTATTACGGAAATCGACGGTACGCCCTTGCCCATCGGTTAATCGCCCATCATCTAACACCTGCAGTAAAATATTAAAGACTTCAGGATGTGCTTTTTCTATCTCATCTAACAAAATAACAGAATAAGGTTTACGACGAACGGCTTCGGTTAAATACCCGCCTTCTTCATAACCAACGTAACCAGGAGGCGCCCCTACTAAACGAGAGACTGAATGTTTCTCCATGAACTCTGACATATCAATACGCACCATGTTATCGACACTATCAAATAGGAAACTTGCTAACGCTTTACAAGATTCAGTTTTACCGACACCTGTAGGGCCTAAGAATAAAAATGATCCTATTGGGCGATCCGGATCGCTCAATCCAGCTCGACTACGACGGATTGCATTTGAAACAGCACTTATTGCTTCATTTTGCCCGACCACTTGCGAGTGTAGGTGCGTTTCCATTTTTAATAATTTATCACGCTCTCCCTCAAGCATTTTAGACACTGGAATACCTGTCCAGTGTGCTAATACGTCTGCAATTTCATTTTCAGTGACAGAATTTTTTAATAATGTCATCTCTTGTACTTCTGCTTTTGCTGCAAAATCAAGCTGCTTTTCTAAATCTGGAATGCGTCCATATTGTAATTCAGACATACGAGTCAGATCGCTAGCTCGAGTCGCCACTTCAAGGTCTAAACGTGCCTGCTCAAGTGCTTGTTTAATATCTTGAGTACCTGACAATGCCGCTTTTTCTGTTTTCCAAATCTCATCTAACGCTTCGTATTCTTTGGTTTTATTATCTAAGGTAGCTTGTAGATCACTGAGTCGTTTAATACTCGCTTCATCAGAAGCACTTTGTAATGCTTTTTGCTCCACAGTTAATTGAATAATTTTACGGCTTAACTTATCTAAGCTTTCAGGTTTAGAATCCATTTGTAAACGGATACTAGAAGCCGCTTCATCAATTAAATCAATGGCTTTATCAGGTAACTGGCGATCAGCAATATAACGATGTGATAAGGTCGCCGCTGCCACAATAGCAGGATCCGTGATCTCTACTTTATGATGTAATTCATAACGCTCTTTTAAACCACGCAAAATAGAAATAGTGTCTTCTACCGTTGGTTCATCTACTTGTACTTTTTGAAAACGACGCTCTAAAGCGGCATCTTTTTCAATATACTGACGATATTCATCCAAGGTTGTAGCACCAACACAATGCAGCTCTCCACGGGCCAATGCCGGTTTCAGCATATTGCTTGCATCCATTGCGCCATCCCCCTTGCCTGCCCCTACCATAGTATGTAACTCGTCGATAAAGAGAATGATTTGACCTTCTTCTTTGGATATTTCCGATAATACCCCTTTTAAGCGCTCCTCAAACTCACCTCTGTATTTTGCACCGGCAACTAATGAGCCCATATCTAAAGAAAGCACACGCTTATTTTTCAGGCCTTCAGGGACTTCTCCATTGATGATACGTTGAGCCAGGCCTTCAACAATCGCTGTTTTACCGACACCGGGCTCACCAATGATTACCGGATTATTTTTAGTACGACGTTGTAGCACTTGCACCATACGACGAACCTCATCGTCTCGGCCAATAACAGGGTCAAGCTTACCCGCCGAGGCTCTTTCTGTAAGGTCAATAGTGTATTTATCAAGTACATTTTCAGGACCATCAGCATCATCAACATGCTCGCCCTTGCGTAATTTTTTTAATGATTCTTCAACTTTATTTTTGGTTAAGCCTAGCTCTGCTAATACTTTACCGAGTTCGCCTTTATCTTCACAAACGGCCATTAAAAAGAGCTCTGAAGAGATAAATTTATCTTTTGCTTTTTGTGCATATTTATCACACAGATTAAAGGCAATATTAAGCTGGTTTGAAATTTGTACTTCCCCACCAATACCTGAGACTTTAGGTTGCTTGTCAAGCATGGTCGATATTTTTGAACGTAGTAGATTTATATTAATTTCAAGATCAGACAGGATACCTCTGATCGCTCCACCATCTTGATTAAGCATCGCTAACAACACATGTGTTGCTTCGATGTATTGGTGATCTCGGCCTAACGCAATTGATTGCGCATCTGCTAACGCTAATTGAAATTTACTGGTTAATTTATCTAATCTCATCATGATTCTCCTACAATGATTACATTATAAAAGATGGGGGAAAGCAGATAGATTTCAAGTCAGGAAGGGAAAATAATGAACAAATATTAAACAAAATTTTTATTTATAAAAATGTAATGAAGAACAACCTATTATTCATCGTCGTTAGAAAAAGTGAATTAATTTTTACTTGAATCTTTAATCAATCCAAATAAAAGTCGCTAATCGACCTGTTTGTCCGTCTCTTCTGTAGGAATAAAATAGCGCGGGATCATTATAGGTACACAACTCACTTTCAGTGATTGTTATGCCCTTAAATCTTGCTAGTCTTAGCTTGGCTAATTGATGTAAATTAGCAAGCCATTTATCGTTATGGGCCACAAAAGCGGCATCTGACTGACTGTTTTCACTGATAAAAAGCGTACGCACTTCATCACCAACTTCAAAAGCCGTAGGCCCAATACAAGGCCCTAACCAAACTAATAAGTTGTGTGCTTCAACCTTAAGTTCAGCACAGATCTTATCAATGCTTTTTTCAATAATGCCATCATATAAACCACGCCATCCAGCGTGAATAGCAGCAACAAAAAGTCCTGCTTTATCAGTGACTAAAACCGGTAAGCAATCTGCAGTCATGACTACACAAGTACGCTGATTTGAGTCACTCCAACTGGCATCAGCATTGAGGTTATCTGGAGTATTACTGGTTAATTTAATTAACTCACAACCATGCACTTGGTTTAACCAACAAAAATCATGTGAATTAGGGAATTGCTCAACTAAAATCTGACGGTTTGTTGAGACATGTTTAGGATCATCCTTAACATGCCCTCCTAGGTTTAACCCTTTAAATTCATTAACACTAACACCACCACAACGCGTAGTAGAGTATGCATGAATATGGGCAGGTGCTGCCCATTTAGGTTGAATAAATTGCATTTATGATTAGAAATCCAATTGTTTTTCATGTTCAATAGCATCTGCACGCAATGCAGCCGCTAATGCTTTAAAGTCTTCTGGTGGCTCTGCATGCCATTCCATCTCTTCACCTGTAATAGGATGCTCTAAACGTAACATAGTTGCGTGTAATGCTTGTCGTCTAAAACCACGCAGTGCTTCACTAAACTCAACAGAAGCGCCTTTAGGTGGGCGAGGACGGCCACCATAAACTGGGTCACCGGCTAATACATGGCCTATCGACATCATATGCACACGAATTTGGTGAGTACGACCTGTTTCTAAACGTAATCGTAAACGTGTATGTGCACGGTATTTTTCAGAGATTCTAAAGTGTGTAATCGCATCCTTACCAGCAGTATGGTTTACAGCCATTTTAGTACGGTGAACTTTATCACGGCCAATAGGCGCATCAACTTTTCCGCCTGCAGTAAAGCAGCCCGTTGCGATAGCATCATACTCACGCGTCATTTGACGAGCTTGTAAACTAGTAACTAGGTGTGTTTGTGCTGGCACAGTCTTCGCTACCACCATTAATCCAGAGGTTTCTTTATCTAGACGATGTACAATACCGGCACGCGGTACTTCAGCAATATTCGGGTAATGGTACAAAAGCGCATTTAATAATGTACCACTTGAGTTACCCGCGCCAGGGTGAACCACTAAACCAGCTGGTTTATTAATAACTAAAATATCGTCATCTTCATAAACGATATCAATTTCAATTTTTTGAGCAACAAAAGTTACTTCATCTTTTAACACAGCATTAACTTCGATCAATTGGCCGGTAAATACTTTTTCACGTGGTGTAGAAGACACTTTACCGTCAATTTGTACTAGGCCAGCTAAAATCCACTCTTTAATACGTGAGCGAGAATAATCAGGGAAAAGTGCTGCAACAGCTTGGTCTAATCGAAATCCTAACTGGTCATCTGTTACTTCTGCAGTTAGATTTATTGCTTGGCTCATAGTGTTCTCTTCTTGTATTTTTGGTTCTATTATAATTAATTTTTTAAAAAGTATTTACCCTAACGAACATATCTTGTCACATTTTATGTGTTTTTACTTTTATTTCGTTGTACGATAGCCGATACTGTTACTTTTTAATATTGGCCGACATTATAACACTTATGAATAAAATCCTTAGATTAATAACGACCAGTTTTTTTATTGCCATTTTTATTGCTGGTTGCTCTTCTAAAAAAAGCAGTCAACCTAAAGTAGCGGATAAGCCGCCTGTTGAATTATACCAAGATGCAACAGCAGCGTTAGAATCTGCAAACTATGAAAAAGCCTCAGAAATATTAGAAGCGCTTGATAGCCGCTACCCTTTTGGTCCTCACTCAGATCAAGTACAACTCGATCTGATTTATGCTTATTACAAGCGTAATGAAATGGCACTCACCTTGTCTAATATTGATAAATTTATACGCTTAAATCCTACTCACAAGGATTTAGATTATGTTTATTATATCCGAGGGCTAACCAACCTTTCTGTTGACGATCAATTTTTCCAAAATTTATTTGGAATAGACCGGTTTAATCGAGATCAAAGCCCTCACCAAAGAGCATTTAAAGATTTTAACCAAATCTTGAAGTACTACCCAAATAGTGAATATGCAAAAGATGCAAGACAACGCATGATTTACATTAAAGATCGTGTGGCGCGCTATGAAGTATCAATTGCCGAGTGGTATATCAAACGAGAAGCGTATATTGCCGCTATCAACCGTTCTAAAATTGTCTTAAATAACTACCCAGATACAGAGTCGGTAGAAGACGCATTAGAAATTATGATTAAAGCTTATGATGAATTGGGGTTAGAAGAGCCTAAAGCAAATGCTCTTGCTGTTTTAAAACTTAATTATCCTGATAGTAACGTAGTAAAACGTAGCGAACGTTGGACACTATTTGACTGGTAAATAACACCTTAGTTATTTCTCATTCCAATAAAAAAGGAGAACTCAGTTCTCCTTTTTTGTCTCTACTTTCGAGTAACTTGCTTGAACTTTTAACGCTTAAACAGCTTCGCCATTTTCTTCGCCTGTTCTAATACGAATAACACGTTCAACTGGTGTCACAAATATTTTTCCATCACCAATTTTACCGGTTTGAGCAACACTCATGATAGCTTCAATACAGCGGTCTACATATTCTTTTTTCACCACTAATTCTATTTTCACTTTAGGTAAAAAATCCACCATATATTCAGCACCACGATAAAGCTCTGTGTGCCCTTTTTGACGACCAAAACCTTTTACTTCAGAAACAGTCATCCCTGTGATATCGATATCTGCAAGAGCCTCTCTCACATCATCCATTTTAAATGGCTTAATAATCGCTTCTATTTTTTTCATGTTTAGATAAATCCTATATCGTTAGTGACTTTAATGACTTAGCCATTATCGCATGTAGCAAATGGGTAGAAAAGATAAAAACATTACGAGTTAAAAGGTCAATGACCAAATAAAACAGCGCTTTCATCTAATTAATTATAGCGTTCCTAATAGAGTATATTTAAAAGCAAACTCAGTAAAGCGAGCAATTTCAGGGACAGTGAGATATGTTAGAAAATTGAGAGTTTAGACTTAGCTGGGGAATAAATTTTAATCAGGAAAATTAACCAATAAGTTTGCTAAGAGTTCATTAAGATTAAAGAGTAATAGAGGCGACTATCACGCTGATAGAGCTGATTATTTCTCTATCAGAAAGATTACCACAATGGCACGGGTAAAACAGTGCCATCATGTTTCAATTGTTAAATGGTAGAGCTAATCGATCTGTTTGATACGCAGTTCAGCAGGCACTTCAAACACGGTATTCTCTTCTACACCAGGGTTTTCAAGTACGATATCAGCCCCCATATTTTGTAGCTTTTTAATCACAGCTTGCACCAAAATATCTGGAGCCGATGCGCCCGCTGTAACGCCAACACTACTAATATTCTCAAACCAATCTAATTGAATATCTGATTCATTATCAATCAGATAAGCATTTACACCAACACTGCTTGCTTTTTCACGGAGGCGATTCGAATTAGATGAATTAGTTGATCCAACGACTAACACGAGATCCGTTTTATCTGCTAAATCTTTGACAGCATCTTGTCTATTTTGCGTTGCATAACAAATATCATTTTTACGCGGCCCTTCAATTAAAGGAAACTTTTCACGCAAAGCAGAGATCACATTAGCAGTATCATCCATCGATAATGTTGTTTGAGAGCTATAACACAAGCTAGTCGCATCTTTTACCTCAAGTTGAGCAACATCTTCAACAGACTCAACAAGATAAATGCCACCTTTTACGCTGTCGTATTGGCCCATTGTACCAATGACTTCAGGATGTCCCTGGTGTCCTATTAAAATACACTCCTGATCACGACGGCTCGCGCGAGTTACTTCCATGTGTACCTTAGTAACTAAAGGACAGGTTGCATCAAATACTTTCAGCGCTCTTCGCTTCGCTTCTTCACGCACACTTTGTGCAACACCATGCGCACTGAATATAACAATACTATCGCACGGTACTTCATCTAATTCTTCAACAAATACCGCCCCACGATTTTTTAAATCGTCCACCACATATTGATTATGTACAACTTCATGACGTACATAGATCGGCGCAGGAAAGAGATCTAATGCGCGTTCTACAATATTAATTGCACGGTGTACACCAGCACAAAAACCACGTGGGTTTGCTAAAATAACTTTCATTACATTCTCAATATAAAATAATGTTAAGAGTCTATTAAACTGACAAAAAAGATATTAATCACTTTATCTTATAATACTTCTAATACATCCACTTCAAAGGTCACGGTTTGACCTGCAAGTGGGTGGTTAAAGTCAACAGTCACACTATCAGCAACGATTTCACGCACGATGCCAGGTAACTCAGTACCATCTGGTTGTGTAAAGCTAATAATAGTACCTATCTCTGCAGGCACATCAGCAGTGAACTTACTCAACTCAATATAATGAAAATTATCTGGGTTAGGTAAACCAAATGCATCTTCAGGCGGCAAAGTGAAAGACTCTGAGCTACCTTCTTTTAAGCCTAATAAGCAATCCTCAAAACCAGCTGTTAGGCTACCATCACCCATTACAAATTTAGCAGGCTTATTATCAACTTTAGTACTATCAACTGCTGAGCCATCAGCTAATTTAATAGAGAAATGCATTAATACTTCACTGTTTTCAGTAATTACTTTTTGATCAACCATCATTTATTATTTTCCTTTGCTTTCTCTCGTTTATCCGCCCAAAATATTGAATCTATAATGATCATGCTTGCGCCGATAAAAATAGCAATATCAGCCACATTGAATGTTGGCCAGCGATAAAAACCTAAGTCAAAATCTAAAAAATCTACCACATAACCAAAGATTACACGATCTAAGGCATTACCAATAGCACCTGATAAAACTAATGCATAAGCACAATTCATCCAACGATCCGATGCTTTATTTTTCTTCATTGAATAGATTAAATAAGCAGAGACAATAAATGCAATCCCAGTAAAGAGATACTTTTGCCACCCGCCTGCATTACCTAAAAAACTAAAAGCAGCGCCGTAATTCCGTGCATAAGTAAAATTGAAGAAAGACAATACTTCGTATGATTGGTATAAATCAAGCATTTGTATTGTCATATACTTGGTGATTTGATCTATGATTAAAATGGCTAAAGATAACCATAACCAAGTTAATCCAGTTCTCACCTTTAGTATCGATTTAGATAAGTTTTCGGTCATATCATTTCCAACAAAAATATTAAAAAAAACGCCTTAAGTCTTTTTCAGAACTAAGGCGCTTAAGACTATTTGTATCGCTTACTTAGTGCTTATTAAGCAAATTGACGACGTTCACCTTCACCATCGACATTTGTAATACAACGACCACATAATTCAGGATGAGTTTCATTTTGACCCACATCTTCACGATGATGCCAACAACGATCACACTTCGCAGCCGCACTTTTCTGTACTTGAACAGATAGACCTTTCAGCTCTGTTGTAATTGCATCGGCCGGCGCATCTGCAAATGCTTTAACCGTTGCTTGTGATGTAATTAATACAAAACGCAACTCATCATCTAATGTATTTAGCAGTGTGCTAACCTCTTCTGACGCATAGAGTGTCACTTCAGCTTCAAGACCGCCACCAATAACACTTTCTTTACGTGCCAGCTCTAATGCTTTGTTTACTTCAGCACGAACAGAGATTAATTGTGACCACTTGCTATTATCTAATACTTCATTTTCAGATAAGCCAAATAGACCGTCATACCATGTTTCAGTAAATACAAACTCATTACGCTCACCTGGTAAACGTCCCCAAATCTCATCAGCAGTGAAGCTTAAGATAGGTGCCATTAGACGTACTAATGATTCAGCAATATGATAAAGCGCAGTTTGACAACTTAAGTGTGCATTACTACCTGTTTTAGCCGTGTACTGACGATCTTTAATGATATCTAAGTAGAAGCTACCTAAATCAATTGAACAGAAGTGCATTAGTTTTTGATAAACCACATGCATACTATAATTGTCGTAAGCTTCAATCACTTCATTTTGTAATGTTAATGCTTTACCAACAATCCATCTATCTAGCGCAACCATCTCTTCTGCTGGCACTAAATCAGTTTTTGGATCAAAACCATTTAAGTTAGCTAATAAGAAACGTGATGTATTACGAATACGACGGTAGCTATCTGCACTACGGTTTAAAATCTCATCAGAAACTGTTATCTCACCAGTGTAATCTGTCGACGCAACCCATAAACGCAGAATATCCGCACCTAGATTGTTCATCACCGTTTGTGGAGACATTACGTTACCAAGTGACTTAGACATTTTCTTGCCATCGCCATCAACCACAAAACCATGCGTTAATACTTCTTTATAAGGCGCGACACTGTTGATAGCTGTACCTGTTAATAAAGAAGACTGGAACCAACCACGGTGTTGATCTGAACCTTCTAAGTACATATCAGCTTTTGCTTGTGAACCATCAGCTTGAGTATACTCATCGCGCACAGAAACAACAGATGCATGCGTTGTACCTGAGTCAAACCATACGTCTAATGTATCGGTTACCTTACGGAATTGTTCAGCTTCAAAGCCTAAAAGAGATTCAGGCTCTAAATCAAACCAAGCTTGAATACCTTCTTTTTCGATTTTTTGAGCCACTAGCTCCATCATTTCAACAGAGTTTTCATGCAATTCATCGGTTTCTTTATTCACGAATAAAGTAATTGGCACACCCCAAGTACGTTGGCGAGATACACACCAATCTGGACGTCCTTCAATCATTTTTTCGATACGGCTTTGGCCCCAGCTAGGGATCCATTTAACATCTTTAATCTCTTTTAATGCGCTATCACGTAAACCTTTTTGGTTCATTGAAATAAACCATTGTGGTGTAGCACGGAAGATAATTGGTGTTTTATGTCTCCAACAATGTGGGTAGCTATGTTTGATATTAACATGGTGTAATAACGCATTACGTTCTGTTAATACTTCTAATACTTTATCGTTTGCTTTGAAAACGTGTAAACCAGCAAAGAATTCAGTATCTTCACGGAAAACGCCATTATCAGCAACAGGATTTGCCACTTCTAATTCATATTTTAAACCAGCAGAGTAATCGTCTTGACCGTGGCCAGGTGCAGTATGAACACAACCAGTACCCGCATCTATCGTTACATGATCAGCAACAATCATCGGTACTTGTAAATCTAAGAACGGATGTTGGAATAATTGTTTCTCTAAATCCGCGCCTTTAGCAATCGCTAATGTTGTGTACTCTTCTATACCGTAACGAGTCATACAATCAGCAACTAAATCAGTTGCTAAAATTAAACGACGCTCACCCGCTTGAACTAATGAATACTCAACTTTAGCCGCTAATGCAATTGCACGGTTAGCAGGTAAAGTCCAAGGTGTTGTTGTCCAAATAACAGGAGAAATTTGACCTTGGCCAAGGTCTGCACCTTGTGCTGCAAAACAGGCTAATACAGCATCAGCATCCACAGCATTAAATGCAACATCGATTGCAGCAGAGACTTTATCTTCATATTCAACTTCAGCTTCTGCTAAAGCAGAGCCACAATCAGTACACCAATGAACAGGTTTTGAACCTTTGTGTAAATGACCGTTTTTAATGATACTTGCTAGTGCACGTACAATATTCGCTTCAGTTTCAAAGTTCATTGTTAGGTATGGTTTATCCCACTCACCTAATACACCTAAACGTTTAAAGTCTTTACGTTGGCCATCAACTTGGCGAGCAGCGTATTCACGACATTTTACGCGGAATTCCGCTGCCGTTAATTTTTTACCTGGTTTACCGTGTTTTTGCTCTACCTTTAATTCGATTGGTAGACCATGACAATCCCAACCTGGAACATAAGGGGCATCAAAATCAGATAACGTTTTAGATTTAATAATAATATCTTTTAAGATTTTATTTACCGAGTGACCGATATGAATATCACCATTTGCATAAGGAGGTCCATCATGCAAAATAAACGTTTTTTTACCTTTTTTAGCTGCACGGATTTTTCCGTATAGATCTTGTTTATACCAGTTTTTAAGCATATTAGGTTCGCGATTTGCTAAGTTTGCACGCATCGGGAAACCCGTTTTTGGTAAATTTAATGTACTTTTGTAATCACTCATCGGTTTTATTCCATCTTACGATTTATTAATTAAGCAAATGCCATTCTTTAGCTTGCTGAATATCTTTATCAATTTGTGTTTTAAGTTCTGCGAATGAATCAAAACGAACTTCATCGCGTAATTTTTTCTCAAGTATAACCTCGAGCTGGCGACCATATAAGTCACCTTCATATTCAAAAATATGCACTTCTAATTGCTGTCTTTCACCATTAACAGTTGGTCGACAACCAATATTAGCAACACCGGTATACACTTCTTTATCAATGCCCAATATTGATACGGCAAAGACACCTGAAACAGGTGATACACGACGTTTTAAATAAAGATTTGCAGTTGGAACGCCTATCGTACGGCCCAACTTTTTACCATGCCCAACACGGCCTGATATACTATATTTCCTACCGAGCATTTGCTCTGCTTGTTGCAGATTCCCAGAAGCCAACGCACTGCGAATTCGAGTACTGCTGACGCGACATGTATCTTGAGAAAGGCTACGAGTATCCACCACCTCAAAGCCATGTTTTTTACCTGCTTCTTTTAATAACTCAAAGTCACCTAAACGTTGATAGCCAAAATGGAAATCATCGCCTATCACTAAAAATTTGACATTAAGCTTTTTAATTAATAATTGCTCAATAAAATCTGTCGCACTTAAATTGGCGAACTTATGTGTAAAAGACACACACATTAAGTTATCTAACTGCAATTTTTCAAGCTGAACAAATTTATCTCTCAAACGGCTCAAACGTCCTGGCGCATTTTTACCTGCAAAAAGTTCAGCAGGTTGCGGCTCAAAAGTCATCACAGTCGCAGGAACATTTAACCTTTCTGCTTCTTTTAATAGACGAGATAAAACCGCACGGTGACCAAGATGAACACCATCAAAATTACCAATACTTAAAACACAACCTTGAGGTTGAGGTTGTAAGTTATGAATACCGCGTATTAATTCCATGAAATATCTTAATTAATTTGCCTAAAAAAGCGCTGAAAATTCAAAAAGTCTGATTATATATGAAGGTAACAAAGTATTCAGCTTTCATTTTAAGGATTTACTATTAAATATCTTGGCTCACTTTAAAATGTCTTAACTTTAAGCCTAACATGAGACATGTTAATAAATACACAATAACGCCACCGATAATTAAAACCGCTAAATGAGTAGCAGCTGCTAATAAGCTAAAACTCGTCCATTCCAATAAATTAGGGGTCACATAAAACAATACTCCAGCCATTACCAGCCCAGAAACTAGAATACGTAATAACACGGTAACACTATCATTTTGGCGTTGATAAACGCCGCTTTTATATAAACCAAACCACAATAAACTAGCATTTAATGTGGCAGAGAGTGCCGTTGCAATTGCCAAACCGACATAACCAAAAGGCACGGCAAACACAATATTCAGTACCATATTACTGAGCATCGCAATAATACCAAACTTCACCGGTGTCTTAGTATCTTGACGAGAGTAATAACCAGGAGCAAGGACTTTCACTAACATAAAGCTCAATAAACCACTGGCGTAGGCCCACAAACTCATTGCTGACATACTGACATCCTGTATATCAAACTCACCACGCATAAATAAAACACGCAGCATCGGTTCAGCTAACACCATTAAGCCGAGCATCGCTGGTATTCCTAGAAAACACACACTACGAATCCCCCAATCTATGGTTTTCGCAAACGTTTCTGGTGATTTATTAATATGTGAAGAAGATAAACTAGGCAAAATAACCGTTGCGATTGCAATACCAAACAACCCTAAAGGAAATTCTAATAAGCGATCAGAATAATATAGCCAACTAATAGAGCCTGTTTGTAAAAAGCTGGCAATAAAGGTATCAAGCAATAAGTTGATTTGGCTTACCGACACACCAAATAATGCAGGAATCATTAATGTACGAATTTTTACAACACCCGGGTGATGCCATTGCCAAGTAGGTTTAACCAGTAGGTTTTCTTTTTTCAAGAAAGGAATTTGAAATATAAACTGAATAAAACCACCAATAAAAACACCTATTGCTAAACCAATTTCAGGTTGGGGAAGTGTCGGGGCGAGGTAAATAGCACACGTTATAATGGCTATATTCAAAAATACAGGCGTAAAAGCTGCCACAGCAAATTTACCTAATGTATTAAGAATGGCACCTGATAAAGCTGTAAAAGTAATAAACCATAAATAAGGAAATGTAATTTTTAACATATCAGAAGCTAACACGAACTTATAAGCTTCCTCTCCACCATTCCACCACTCCAAGAACCAACCAAAACCAAATAAAGCGGTGATTACAGAAGATCCTAAAACCCCTAAAATAGTAATAACCGTAACGATTGTGCCTAAAGTGCCAGAAACCGCTGAAATTAATTCTTTTACTTTTTCTCTAGGTTGGGTTTTCTCATATTCGGTTAAAACAGGAACAAAAGCTTGTGCAAATGCCCCTTCTGCAAATAATCGACGTAAAAAATTAGGAATTTTATTCGCAAAGAAAAATAAATCTGCTGCGGCTCCAGCTCCCATTAAATTTGCAATAACGATATCACGGACTAAACCTAAAACACGGGAGATTAATGTCATGGAACTAACGATCATGCCTGATTTTATTAGCTTTTTGCTCACTCTAAAATTCCTAAATCAAAAAATGGGGGATAACTTAATGCACTAAGAGCTAGTGTAAAAGGTGATAAAATACACCCTTTAAGCAAATTTAATAGTCTTAAGTACAGATATATTATAGAAACAAACAACACTGGGTTTGCATCTGTAGTACGTAGAGTATAAAATGCGCGCAGTTTAACCATCGCTCTGGTTTGTTACCAGTTATTTTATTGGTTAATAAAAAACCATTTGACAATACACGTGTTACAAGGCATATTCCACGACCTTTGATTATCCCTTGTTATACAGAATTTAGGAGTTAAGGTCTTGGCTAATATCAAGTCTGCTAAAAAACGTGCTTTATTATCTGAAAAAAGCCGTAAACATAATGCAAGTCGTCGTACAATGTTACGTACTTTCATCAAGAAAGTTGTTGTTGCTATCGAAGCTGCTGACAAAGAACTAGCTACGGCTGAGTTCATTAAATTACAATCAGTTTTAGATGCTTACGCAACTAAAGGACTGGTAAGCAAAAACATGGCTGCTCGTAAGAAAAGCCGTCTTTCTGCAAAAATTAAAGCGCTTTAATTCTTATTTAAGAATTAACGTTTTTTTTAATATATTAAAAAACCGACCTAGTGTCGGTTTTTTTATATCTAAAATTTCACTTTTTATTAACGACGTTTAAATGCCCATCCCAGATAGTGCATTGAGCAAATCTTTAACCACTTTAGTCACATTTGGGTTAATTTCCTCCAGCTCAACAAGTTGTTGAGTGATTCCGTTATCTTTTATTAGTTTCGCTGGGTCACCTGAAATAATGGCTTGTTGTAATTGATCGTGCACTTGCTGCAACTCGCCAGCAGTACATTCATCAGCCACTACACCATCTGCTAATAGATCAGATAGTTTTTGAAATTCCGATTGTACTTTTGTAATTGGCATACATACCTCACTTTTCAATAATAAATAAAATTGTGTATTTTTAGGATCATACGACGCATATACAGTAAGCGTTCTACTTTGCTTATTAAAATAACCTATCAACAGACTCGTTATTAGTCTTTAGTCGACATTTTGATAAAACGATCAATAAAACGTGTAAATACTAGATAAACCACCACAAAAATAACACTCACCGCTAATAACAAATAAGTAAACCAACTTAATTGATGATAATGCGCTAATAATTGACTCGATATATAGATTGCTAATAACCAATAGGCTATACGCAGCACATATCCCCATATTGGATAGCTTTTATCTGTTAACCATAGTTTTGCCATATTTCCCTCTATCAGTTATCTGATTATGCATTATCAATATTAAAGCTTAATACATCATTAATATGTGATTGCTCTGTTGCTAGCATTAACAGCCTATCTAACCCCAATGCAACGCCTGCACAATTTGGAAGATCATCTAAGCAGCTTACAAACTTCTTATCGATAGGCATTTCATCTAAACCAATGTTTTTACGCGTTACATTATCAGCTTGAAAGCGTTTTAATTGCTCTTCGCTACTATTTAGCTCATAAAAGCCATTAGCTAACTCAATGCTTTTATAATATACCTCAAAACGATCTGCTACACGTGGATCCTGTGTATTTATTCTCGCTAAGGCAGCTTGTGAAGCAGGAAAATCATATACAAAGCACGGTTGTATTTGCCCTATTTTTGATTCAACAGCAATACAAAATAATAATTGCAGAATAGTATCTTTATCTGTTTCATTATTAAGTACTTCACCCAGCTCTAAATGTGCACCTGCCATTTTCAGTTCCGCCACTGATGCAGTTAAGGGATCGACATTGAGATGTTCCATAAAGGCCTCTTGATAAGTACAACGAGTAGGCTCCTTACATTCTAAAACCATGACCAGTAATGCAGCCATTTCATCCATTAACTGATGATGATTAAAGTCAACGCGATACCACTCTAATAACGAAAATTCAGGATTATGAAATCGTCCGGACTCTTCATTACGATAGACTTTAGATATTTGATAAATACAACCACTGCCAGCAGCAAGCAAACGTTTCATATGAAACTCAGGTGACGTTTGCAAATATAATGGGACTCCCCCGTCTATTAAAGGACTCTCGCTAATATTACGCCCAACAAACTGGGTTTTAAAACAATGTAAATGTACATCTGTTACGGCAGCTTGACTTAAAGAAGGTGTTTCGACTTCTAAAACATCACGCAGCTCAAAAAAATTCCGGATTTTTTTGAGCATGATTGCACGCGCTTTTATTTGTGCCATTGCAGCATTTGGTAACCAATTCATTACATCTCCTTTTTTGTTTATTTTACCTAACCTTTTAATGTTCTGATATCAGCAAAGTCAATTTTAATTATGTAAATTCAAGTACTATTCGACTACTTTTATAGCTCGATCAATTTTCTTATATTTCTAGCTGATAAACTTAATTCATAGCATTTTTCATTTATTTGGAGTGGTGTATGGAAATAATCAAAACAGACGTAGCAATAGTAGGAGCAGGCGGTTCTGGCCTAAGAGCCGCTATTGAAATTGCAGAAAATCACCCACAACTTGACATTGCATTGATCTCCAAAGTTTATCCAATGCGTAGTCATACCGTTGCAGCAGAAGGCGGTGCTGCAGGGGTTATACAAACAAGTGATTCATTAGAGCAACACTTCAACGATACCGTTTCTGGTGGGGATTGGTTATGTGAACAAGATGTCGTTGAATACTTTGTGGAGAATGCTGCCAAACAACTAACGCAATTAGAGCTCTGGGGTTGCCCATGGAGCCGCAAAGAGGATGGCTCTATCAATGTGCGAGCATTTGGTGGTATGAAAAAAGAACGTACTTGGTTTGCAGCTGATAAAAGTGGTTTCCATATTTTACATACACTTTTTCAGACCTCTATTAAGCATCCTAAAATCACCCGTTTCGATGAGCATTTTTGTTTAGATTTAATCGTTGAAGATAATAAAATTCAAGGCGTTTTAATTCTTGATATTGCAGAAGGTGAAAGCAAACTCATTCAAGCAAAATCAGTCATTATGGCCACTGGTGGTGCTGCTCGAGTTTATACATACAACACTAATGGTGGCATAGTAACGGGAGATGGCATGGCGCTCGCCTACCGACATGGTGTTGCTTTACGCGATATGGAATTTATCCAATATCACCCTACTGGGTTGCCTGGTTCAGGTATTTTAATGACCGAGGGATGTCGTGGGGAAGGCGGGATTTTAACAAACAAACACGGATATCGATATTTACAAGATTATGGCCTTGGCCCTGAGACTAAAAAAGGCCAACCTAAAAATAAACACATGGAACTTGGTCCTCGTGACAAGTTGAGCCAATGTTTCTGGCAAGAACAACAAAAAGGCAATGTCTACCATGGTCAACGAGGAGATTACATCCACCTTGATCTAAGACACCTAGGCGAAGCGAAAATCAATGAGCGACTACCTTTCATTCGTGAACTAGCAAAAGCCTACGTTGGTATTGATCCTGTGGACAGCCCTATCCCTGTTCGGCCTACGGTTCATTATACAATGGGAGGTATTGCCACTGATATAAAAACAGCCACCAGCTTAGCAGGGTTATATGCAATAGGGGAATGTGCTTCCGTTGGCTTACATGGAGCAAATCGCTTAGGGTCTAACTCACTAACTGAGTTAGCTGTATTTGGACAAGTCGCAGGTCAACAAGCAGCAGAATTTGCAAAACGGACAGAACATATTGATGTTGAAAAGATACGTGAGCAAGCACAACAGGTCATTAACAGAACAGAAGCGTTATTAAATAGTGACGGTACTGAAAAAATGTCAGATATTCGCCAAGCAATGGGTGACTGTATGGAAGAAGGTGTTGGTATTTATAGAACACAGGAGTCTATGCAAAAAACAATAGAGACTTTGGCTGAATTAAAACAACGTTATCAACATATCAAAATTAATGATAAATCCAGTGTTTTTAACACAGAGTTTTTATATGCCATTGAGCTAGGTTATTTATTAGATACTGCAGAAGCTATTGCACATAGCGCAATTTTACGTAAAGAATCAAGGGGCTCTCACCAACGTATTGATGAATATAATAGTCGAGATGATATCAACTTTTTAAAACACTCTTTGGCTTATTATAAAAAAACAGGTGCGCCCGAAATACAGTATGCGCCAGTAAAAATCACCAAAAGCCAGCCCGCAGAACGTGTATACGGTGCAGCCTCTGAAACCAAGGAGAAGTAACGATGAGTACAAATAAAATCGACATAGAGATCCTTCGTTATAGACCTGAGCTAGATGAAAAGCCATTTCCTCAAGTATTTAGTGTGCCTTATAACCCTGATATGTCGATATTAGAAGGGTTGCAATATATCAAAGATCACCTAGATAGTACGGTCAGTTTTCGCTGGTCATGCAGAATGGCAATATGTGGTAGCTGTGGATTGATGGTCAATAATGTGCCCAAGTTAGGTTGTAAAGCATTCTTACGGGATTATTATCCAAATAAAGTAGTACTTGAACCATTAATGAACTTCCCGATCGAACGAGACCTAGTGGTCGTGATGGATGACTTTATTAATAAGCTTGAAGAAATAAAGCCTTATATCATTCCCAAACAAGATAGCACATTATCTGACGGCCCAAACCAACAAACGCCAGCGCAAATGCAAAAGTACCAACAATACTCAATGTGTATTAACTGTGGGCTTTGTTATGCCGCTTGCCCTCAATATGGTTTAGACAATCAGTTTATGGGGCCGGCTGCATTAGCATTAATTGCACGTTACAACCGAGACAGTAGAGATGATGCATCAGCGGCAAGAATGAAGATAGTCAATCAAGAGGAAGGCGTTTGGTCATGTACTTTCGTTGGTTATTGTTCCGTTGTTTGCCCGAAAGGCGTTGACCCAGCTGGAGCGATTCAATTATTAAAAGTTGAAAGCAGTAAAGATTATTTAATTGGCATGTTTAAACCTGAATAAATAAAAGCACCTACGCATAAACGAGTGTTGGAGTATCTAAGATGAGTAAACGTAAACCATATCAACGAGAAGTACAGTCCACATGGTGGTTAAAAAGCAAATTTTACACCTTTTATATGATCCGAGAAGGCAGTAGTATTTTTATTACTTTATACAGCCTTATTTTAGCTTGGGGTATCTTACGATTGAGTCAAGGTGAAGCGGCATTTGATGCTTGGTTATCCGTTTTACAACACCCAGTATTCATTTTATTTCACTTGATCACCTTAATCCTTGCTTTATACCATTCTATCACTTGGTTTTCACTGGCCCCTAAAGCCGTGGATCTGTACATAAAAGGAAAGCCATTAGCCGATAAAGTTATCATCACCGGTCACTACATTGGCTTTATCGTCATAAGTCTTTTGTGTTTAGTCATCGTTATGCTGTAAGGAGGATATATGACACCGAAACAAACAGATAAAACACGCGCCACACAGCACAGTAAACAATATGTCCGTAGCCATGAACCTGTTTTTTGGGGGTTATTTGGTGCGGGGGGAATGTTAACGGCCTTTTTAACACCGATGATGGTGCTCATCACTGGTTTATTAATCCCATTAGGCTTAATAAACAAAACGCATTTGAATTATGAAAAAGTGCAAGCCTTTGCTAGTACGTGGTACGGAGCAGGCATCCTGTTGATACTGATCGCTCTGCCTATATGGCATACCTTACATAGAATATTTCATTCGCTACATGATTTAGGGATTAAACGAGGACGAGATTGGCAGCAGGTTATTTGTTACGGGTTTGCATTTGCCGTGAGTGTGTTTGTATTTACCTTATTGCTACAAATAGTAACGTTATAAAATAATACCAATTATATTAAATAAGTGATCTAAATTTTACGCAGAAAAAATGACTTAGTTTAAGGCGTAATTTGAGTTAAATAGTTGTTCTATTTGCGAAAATTACAACGAAGAAATAAGTTATTTTAGCAAGTAAAATAGATCAGTTAATTAGTGTGATTGGTATAAATTTAAATCAGCTATAAAAAAACCAGCTTGATGCTGGTTTTTTATAATAATTGAAGTCACGCTTCAATTATTTTTTTACACGTCCAACATATTCACCATTACGTGTATCAACTCGAATCACTTCGCCAATTTGAATAAATAATGGAACACGTACAACAGCACCAGTTGATAAAGTAGCTGGTTTACCACCGGTCCCTGCAGTATCACCTTTTAGACCTGGGTCTGTCTCTGTTACCTCTAATTCCACAAAATTTGGTGGCATTACGGCAATAGGAGCGTCATTCCAAGTTGTGATTGTACAAATGTTTTGCTCTACTAACCATTTTTCCATATCGCCTACTGCATTCGCATCTGCTGCAATTTGCTCAAAGGTATCGTTATCCATAAAGTGGAAAAATTCACCATCGTTATAAAGATAAGCTAGATCAAAATCCATTACGTCTGCAGATTCAACAGTTTCATTTGATTTGAAAGTTTTATCTACTACTTTACCTGAAATTAATTTACGATATTTCACGCGGCTAAATGCTTGGCCTTTACCAGGTTTAACATATTCATTTTCCATGATCACACATGGTTCATTATCGAGCATGAATTTTAGCCCGCCTTTAAAATCACTGGTACTATATGTTGCCATTATAACCTCTATTACTAAACTGATAAAAAATGCCCAAAATAATTAACGTGAATAATACCGCTGACTTGCCTTTATGGCAAAAAGAACTCGCAAATGCAGTTAAAAATCCACAGCAACTGTTAGAAATATTGGAGATTGAGCAGGAAAATGACCTAATTAGTCTTGCTGCCAAGAAACAATTCCCAATGTTAGTGCCCCTGCCCTTTGTTAATAAAATGCAAAAAGGCAATATTAATGATCCTTTATTAAGGCAAGTACTGCCAATTAATGATGAAGAAGAGATTGTAGCGGGCTTTTCGGCGGATCCATTAACTGAGCAAAATAACACCCAAAAAGGTTTATTGCATAAATATAAAAGCCGCGTATTAATCATTTTAAAAACTGGGTGTGCTATTAATTGTCGCTATTGTTTTAGGCGTCATTTCCCCTACGCAGAAAATAACGTTAACAAATCACAGCTGCTAGAGATTATGAGTTATATTAAAAATAACCCAGATGTTAATGAAGTCATTCTAAGTGGTGGTGACCCATTAATGGCAAAAGACAAACAATTATTTGAATTGTTAACACAATTGGAATCTCTACCTCAATTAACTCGATTACGTATTCATTCGCGTTTACCTGTCGTGATCCCATCTCGTATTACACAAGCACTAGTGGACCGCCTACAAGCGAGCCGCTTAAGTGTCGTATTGGTGCTGCACATTAATCACGCGCAGGAAATTGATGCGGAGCTCGGAACAGCGATAGCTAAATGCCGTGAAGCCGGGATCCACTTATTAAACCAAAGTGTGTTATTAAAAGGAGTGAATGACAATACGGCTTCTTTAGTGGCATTGAGTGAGGCGCTATTCTCTATTAATATCTTACCTTACTATCTATTTTTATTAGATAAAGTTGAAGGCGCAGCGCATTTTGATATAGAAGAGAAACAAGCTCAACAATTACATAGAGAAATGCAAATTGAATTGCCAGGGTATTTAGTACCAAGATTAAGCAGAGAAGTCGCAGGACAACAAAGCAAAACATTAATACATTCGTTATAATACTGATTATTGATAAAAAGCGTTTTAGGAGAAATGAATGAGTAAAGAAAGCGTACAAGCACAGCTTCAAGAGAATATAAAAATAATTTACCACCGAGCTGTAGACGCAGATCAGGCTTTGCTTGAGCTTCGAAAACAAAAAACGGCTTCATTTGCGCATATTTTTGCCAATGACACGCCTTTTCAGAATCATTCTGATACTTTTTTACCTTACGTAGAAGAGTTAGCTGCCGACTTACAAGCAATACAAACAGAAACAGAAGAAAACTATCAAAAGAAGCTACCTGTTATTGTCGTTAAAATTGAATTGTTATTTAAAACATTAAATGCCTTTAAAGACAAACTAAAAACGAAATAAGCAAGGAGAGTGATTAGCCGTAACCTACTCTAATGTAATCACTGCCTGCTCAATTAGTCATATTTTTGAGTGCTCATTAACCACAAAGTGAACCTAATAAGCACTCAATAAAAACTATCTCGTAAAAGAATACACTTCCAAAAATAGACATTTTAAGTAATATATAATGACCTATATGATAAAACTTCATTAATCGCTATCAACAAGCAGTTGGAAGTTTTTCTATAATCAATCACGCTCAATAATAAACAATAATGGCATTAGCAATTTTTTAATGTTTTTATTTTTTTTAATGACTCTTTATTAACTTAGACGTAAAGGAAAGGCAATGTACCCACACCTTAGAGATATCGGCATCCGTACCCCAGAAAATATTACTCGCTATTCATTACGTAGAGAAGGTGAAAAAGACGTATTAAAAGTTTATTTTCGTAAAGAAAGTGGCATGTTAATAGGACGCAGTAGTAAATATAAATTCCAACGCCAAATGAAAACAGTAAGCAGTGGTCAACATGAGCAAAGTACGACTAAATTGTCAGAGATAAATCCAACCTTACATAAAATAATTCAAGAGTTAGATAGCTTAAGTTTACAAGTAAGTTCAGAAAAGGAACTAGAAAAACAAGTATTGTCTGACCTAAAACATCTGCAGCGAGTAGTAGATGGAAAAATTACAGAAATCGAACAGAAATTAAAAATATTAACAGATAAAAAAACTAAATAACGAACAAAAATACACATCAAAAAAGCGAACTATTCAGTTCGCTTTTCTATCTCACTCTCACACTATTTCGTCATTGTTTTCTCGTCTTATGATCCAGCTCAACATTACCTTTTTGAAAACTTAGACTTTATTGTAATTAAGTAATACAAATGCTATAAAATAGTCATTATAATTCAATTTTTATAGCAATATTTTTCAATAAGCACATATATTGGAAGATATGAGGCTGGCACAAAAACAAGTCTCATCAACTCCACTTTCATTAATAGAGGTATTTAATGTCTACGACCAAGTCTTTTGATGCGATTAAAGCGATCAAATTAGAAAATGACAAATCAGCAGGTAACCTGTTAGATGTCATGCCAGTTAAAGTACAAAAAACTGAAATTGACCTTTCTTTTCTTGATAATTTAAGTGTCGAGCATCCTCGTTTATTAGTTCAAAGTAAAGATCTTCCTGCATTTAAAGCGAGCTTAAAAGCTGACGCAGGTTACTGTAAAT
Source organism: Psychromonas aquatilis (assembly GCF_038155185.1). Taxonomy (NCBI): domain Bacteria; kingdom Pseudomonadati; phylum Pseudomonadota; class Gammaproteobacteria; order Alteromonadales; family Psychromonadaceae; genus Psychromonas; species Psychromonas aquatilis. Next base: position 32,131 of record NZ_JBAKAZ010000013.1, on the reverse strand, counting down.
TTGATGCGTTCATGAACAACTCAACAAACAAATTCTTGGAAACAACACCTTACGAAGAGCCAAAAGCTTACCCAGAAGAAACCGTTGGTAAAGCATCTCTATGGCGTCCTTACTGGCGTCAAATGTACGTACGTTGCCAAGAAGCCTTCAATGCAACACGTAACCTTTCTATCGCAGGCATTGTATTAGAAGATGAGTCAATCATCGCTAAAGCAAAAGCATGGACATTAAAATTAGCTTCTTACGATCCAGAAGGTGTGACTTCGCGTGGTTATAACGATGAAGCGGCTTTCCGTGTTATCGCAGCAATGGCTTGGGGTTACGATTGGCTACACGCTTACTTCTCAGATGAAGAACGTGAAGTGGTGAAAAAAGCGCTTATCGTACGCTTAGAAGAGATCATGCACCATCTACAAGTTACCGTTGACCTATTAGCTAACCCGCTAAACAGTCACGGTGTTCGTTCGATTTCATCTGCGGTTATTCCAACTTGTATCGCACTTTACAATGAATACCCTAAAGCACGTGAATACATCGAGTACGGTATCGAATACTACGCGGTGCATTACCCACCATGGGGCGGTAAAGACGGTGCTTGGGCTGAAGGTCCAGATTACTGGAATACACAAATGGCCTTCTTAGGTGAGTCTTTTGACCTACTAAAAAGCTACACTTCTATTAACATGTTTAATAAAGAGTTCTACAAGAATACAGGTGACTTCCCTCTATACTGTATGCCTGTTCACTCTAAGCGTGCTAGCTTCTGTGACCAATCAAGTATTGGTGACTTCCCAGGCCTTAAACTAGCTTACAACATCAAGCACTTTGCTGGTGTTAATAACAAGCCTGAATACATCTGGTACTACAACCAACTTAAAGCGCGTGACACTGAAGCACATACAAAATTCTACAACTTCGGTTGGTGGGACTTTGGTTACGATGATTTACGTTTTGATTACCTATGGAACGATATGCCTGAAGTTAAACCTTCAGATGCACCGTTACTAAAAGTATTCCCAATCACTGGTTGGGCAGCATTCCATAGCAATATGACAAACCGTGAAGAACATATCCACATGATCTACAAATGTAGCCCATTTGGTTCTATCAGTCACTCACACGGTGACCAAAACGCATACACATTACATGCATTTGGTGACACATTAGCGGCAATCACTGGTTACTACGGTGGTTTCGGTGTAGACATGCATATCAAATGGCGTCGTCGCACCTTCTCTAAAAACTTGCCATTATTTGATGGTAAAGGGCAGTACGCTGAAAACACAACAACGAACTTTGAAGGTGAACACCAAGATCGTTACTGTGTTGAAGCAGGCGGTAAAATTAGTGATTACGATACAGAATCAGACGTATTATTTGTTGAAGGTGATGCATCGACGTCATACCAATTCCATAACCCAGACCTAGAATCTTACAAACGTAAAATCTGGTTTGCTAAAGGTAAAGTATTTGTAATGCGTGATACTGCGGTCATTAAATCTGAGCAAGATTTAACGTGGTTATTACACACAACATTTAAAACAGAAACTGCTAAAGATTCATTCCAAATCATCGGTGAAAATGCAACATTAGACGTTTCATTCATCAATGATGCTAAAGATGATCTACTAAGCATCGAAAACGTTGAAGGTTTTGGGGAAGTTGACCCAGCTGAATACGCTGATCTTGAAGTACATCGCCATGTTGAAGCTAAGTTCAAAGCTAAGAAAGAGCATGAAATTTTAACGTTATTAGTACCAAGTAAAGTAAATGGTCCTAAAACAGAGGTTTCATACAATCTAACGGATACAACATTAACACTGAATATCGACGGTGAAGATGTGGTAATTGAGCTATAATTTACTCCTTAACAAGGTTTATTAAATAGCTAATAATATAAAGCCGCTTATTTAAGCGGCTTTATTGTTTTACAGATTTACCTGGAACATCAATTAAAAGAATCCCATCGGATTAATATCATAGCTTACCAACATATTTTTAGTTTGTTGATAATGCTCCAACATCATTTTATGGTTTTCTCGACCGATACCTGATTGCTTATACCCTCCAAACGCCGCATGTGCTGGATATAAGTGATAACAGTTAGTCCAAACTCGACCAGCTTTAATTCCACGCCCGACTCGATAAGCAAGATTACTATCACGAGTCCATAGACCAGCACCCAAACCAAATTCACTGTCATTAGCAATATCTAACGCATGCGCTTCATCTTTAAAGGTAGTGACACTAATAACAGGCCCAAAAATTTCTTCCTGGAAAACTCGCATGTGGTTACTGCCTTTAAGCAGAGTCGGTTGAATATAATAACCATTGTGTGCACCATCAACTTGTTCATAGGCCCCGCCAGTTAAAACCGATGCCCCTTCCTCTTTACCTATTTCAATATACGCTAGGATTTTCTCATATTGTGCTTTAGAGACCTGTGCCCCTACCTGACTATCAGTATCTAAAGGGTTGCCTTGAATTATTTTTTTAGTTCGCTCGATAAGACGTTCGATAAATTTGTCGGCGATAGATTCTTGGACTAACAAACGTGATGGGCAAGTGCACACCTCACCTTGGTTGAAGAAAGCTAATGCCGCCCCCTCTAGACATTTATCAATATAAGTATCTTCATGATCCATCACATCTTCAAAGAAGATATTTGGTGATTTCCCCCCTAACTCAACCGTTGATGGTATTAAATTTTCAGCTGCACATTGTAAAATATGCTTACCAACAGGGCTTGAGCCGGTGAACGCAATTTTTGCAATTCGTTTTGATGTCGCTAATGCTTGCCCTGCTTCTGCACCAAACCCATTCACCACGTTTAATACACCTGGCGGTAATAAATCACCAATAATCTCCATTAAAAATAAAATAGAAAGAGGTGTTTGTTCAGCAGGTTTTAGTACGATGCAATTCCCCGTTGCCAATGCTGGTGGGATTTTCCATGCGGCCATTAATAGTGGAAAGTTCCAAGGGATAATTTGACCAACAACGCCTAAAGGTTCATGAAAGTGATAAGCGACTGTATTGTGATCAATCTCCCCAAGCGAGCCTTCTTGAGCACGAATACAACCTGCAAAATATCTAAAATGGTCGACAGCTAAAGGCACATCTGCTCCCATTGTTTCACGAATACATTTACCGTTATCCCATGTTTCAATTTGTGCTAGTAAGGCTTGATTTTCTTCAATTCGGTCGGCTATTTTAAGCAATATATTAGAGCGCTCGGTGACTGATGTATTGGCCCACCCAACTTTAGCATTATGCGCAGCATCTAAAGCAAGCTCGATATCTTGTTGGTCTGAACGAGCAACTTCACAGACATCTTCTCCGGTTACAGGAGTTTTATTTGTAAAGTATTGACCATTGACAGGAGCAGTCCACTTGCCATTAATGTAGTTATCATAATGCGTTTTAAACGTGATTTTTGACTCAGCTGAACCTGGATTTGGATAAATCATAAACACCTCTCATTTATTGTTATTGCGTTATGTAATATTCATCCTATTGCTTAAATCGTATTTTGCCTGACTGTTAATTCAAAACTATTGACTGCCAGTACCAAACCAAAAGAGAGTGACAAATATGAGAAGTAAAATTGTTCAAGATCAAAGAAATCAACCGCAAGTTTTAGTAGAGAATAAAATTGCGTTTGCAGGAGAAGAGTCTGAATTAAGTCTTTATGATACCTATCAGTCGACAAACAATATTGCACTCTCATCTGACCAACTGATGTTTTGCAGCATGCTAAGTGGCAAAAAAATAATGCATGATAATAAAAGAGAATTTGAAACGACCTTCTTGCCACATGAGTCTTTTATCATGGCACCTAATCAAGTTGTTCAAATTGACTTCCCTGATGCGACCAATACCCAACCCACATCATGCCTTGCAATCGAGATTAGTAGCAAATACATCACTAAAGTTTGTGAAAAGTTAAATATAGAAGCATCACTATCCGATTATCAGCGAGAATGGCAATACGATAATAAGTTGTTACATATCCACCACAATACAGAAACGCAAGCATTATTAAATCGTATGATTCATATCTTTACAGAAAATCATCAAGATAGGGATTTTATGGTCAATTTATCCGTCAGTGAATTAATAACACGTCTATTACGAGAACAAACCCGTGAATTTATTTTATGCCATAGCCTGTCCAACCCTGAATATAACGGTATAAATAATGTTGTAGCCTATTTACATCAACATTTAAAAGAAACAATCAGTATTGATAATCTAACGAAGATCTCTTGCATGAGTCGCACTAAATTTTTTAATGAATTTAAGCGTATTATCGGCTGCACTCCTCAGGACTTTTTATTTCAATTACGCCTTCGAAAAGCAGCAGATTTATTAAAAAGAAACCAATCTGTCACACAAACGTGTTTTGCCACTGGCTATCTCAATACAAGTCACTTCAGCCGCAGTTTCAAAAAGTGTTTTGGCGTCAACCCCAGTCAATATAAACAGATTCATAACTCAACTAATACTCAAAATGCTCCTGTAGCAAATAGTTGGAGGTTAAATGATTGAAGAGCATCAAGGGGGCTTTATTAGCTCTACGCTTTAATAGCGTGATCCATTTCGCTAATAAAAGTTAGGCTTGTTGAACCAAGCTATACCCATAAGCTGCGATAATTAACACAACGCCACCTATCCCTTTTAGTAAAGTCTTACGGTTTTCACTCGCCTCAATTTTCATTAACTTCCCCCAAAAAAAGTAAGCAAATACGCCCGATAAAATGGCATACATAATTGCCACTTGTTCCGTTTCTTTTAACACATCAAAAGCACCGTAATAATGATGGATAAGCTCACTAGTAAGCTTAGGAATAGCAGACAAGAAAGTATGTGCAAATAATGTATAAATAATAAAAAATACAAAAATGGCAACGGGTAAACGGTAAGGTGTGAGTTTAGATTTATTCATAATATTCTTCTTGATAAGGAATCGATTAAATTTTCTGATTTAGGTATTCAATACTGAATCAAATTCAAGTATCAGTATACATAGCTAAGCTAAAAACATAATCAATGACTAGGCTTTATTCAAATAATTATTTTCTGAGTTGTCTTTTTTAAGCAAAAAAAAAGCGGTTAGTAAAACTAACCGCTTATTATTAATTGATGAAAGTAAACTTCAAACTAAATTAGTTCATTTCAGGAAGTCTATCTTTATCTTCGTCATCGTCACCATCATTACTTACTGCACTGATTGCTTTAACCAGTAATAAACCAATGGCTGTTACGATACCACCACATAATACAAAGATTAAACTTTGAGAGAATGGGTTTGGTAAGAAGAACATCGCCATGATCATTATACCAGCAGCGGCAATTAACAGACCTAACATTTTACGTTGTTTGTTATCAAGGTTTGCTTGAGCAGCAGACGTATTATGTAAAGGTGTAGCAATGTTGTTAAAGAATGTACTTACATCTTTTTCACGCGCTTCTGATAATGGTTTGTAGAACAACATAGTTAAGATGAAGAAACCACCAGTAATCACGATATGACCAATTAGACCAAGTCCTACTGTTAAGTCTTTCCATTCACGACCAGTTAATTCATTTAAACCAAACCAACCTTCAAATTGACCTTTTGTAAGGTAAATACCAATGAAGTACGAAACAAAACCACCTACAGCAAGCGTAGCCCAACCAGCCCAGTCCGGTGTCTTACGAATGAAGAAACCTAAGAATGTAGGAATGGTCATTGGGAAACTAATTAAAGCACCAACACTCATCATAACATCGAATAAGCTCATACCTTTTAACGAGTTAATGAATAGAGCAACACCGATAATAATTAAACCAAAGGCTGTAGAAGTCAGTTTAGAACATGTTACTAATTGCTTCTCTGATGCTTTAGGATTAATTACAACTTGGTAGAAGTTCTTAACAAAAATACCTGAGTTACGGTTTAAGCCAGAGTCCATTGAAGACATCGTAGCAGCAAACATCGCAGAAATAAGTAAGCCAACCATACCTGCAGGCATGTATTCATTTACAAAGTATAGGTATGCATAATCACCCGCTTTTTTACCTGCTTCTGGGTAAATTGATGCAAGATCAACACCTGTAGATGCTAAGAACCAGCTAGGAAGGAACCAAATTAGTGGACCAATTGTCATTAATACACAAGCTAGTAGTGCAGCTTTACGCGCATTTTTAGAGTCTTTAGCCGCAAGGTAACGGTAAGAGTTAAGCATGTTATTAGTAATGCTGAATTGCTTAACAAAAATAAAGAATGACCAAATAGCAAAGATACTTAAGTAGTTAATCTCTGTACCAACAATGAAAGACACTTCACGTGTATTTTCAAATCCATCGATGATATTAGAAATGCCACCACCTAAATCAAGTGCAACAATCGCACAAGTAATGGTTACAGCCATAATGATAACCATCTGCATAAAGTCAGATGCAATAACGGCCCATGAACCACCCGTTACCGACATAGCTAATACAACTAGGCCTGTTGCCCAAATAGTATATTCGATATCAATGTTGAATAAACCAGAAGTGATAATAGCTAATGCATTTAACCAAATACCCGCATTAATAACACTGGTTGGCATGCTCGTCCAAGTAAATACTTGTTCATTTTTCGAACCAAAACGCTGACGAACCGCTTGGATTACTGTTACAACACGTAGTTGACGGAATTTAGGAGCAAAATATGCAAAGTTCATGAAGTAACCGAACGCATTTGCCATAAAGATAATAGCAACAGGGAAACCATCATTAAATGCTTTACCGGCCGCACCAGAGAATGTCCAGGCACTAAATTGTGTCATGAAGGCTGTAGAACCAACCATCCACCAGAGCATGTTACCGCCCCCACGAAAATAATCACTTGTGTTACTTGTGAATGTTCTAAACATCCAGCCAATGGCGATAAGAAATAGGAAATAAACCCCTACCACTAATAGATTATAATCCATATCAAGACCCTTTAATTGTTATTAATAATGGCGCTACTGTATACCAGCATTAGCATTATTTGTATTACAATAATAAAAGTATGTGATTAGAATCATATTAAATTAGTTTTAGGGTAAAAAACGCAACATAAATGTAACGCTTAGATAACAAAAAAACACCACATTTTCATGATTTATTTTTCTTAAAACCCACAGTTAAAGCCTATAAATAGGGCTTGGGTATTATAACAAGCAAACAGCAGAGCCCCCTTTAAGTAGTTAAGTATACTTAAAGGACAATTAGCTCAATAAGTAAAGAACAGGCTTTATTTCGAATAAATAGAAAAACAAATGAAAAACTAATAAAGACAGATAAATCAGCTGTTAAAAGTAAAAAAATGAGGCATGCCATATCAATTAAATAAAAACAACAGAAGAAATCAAAATAAATGACACCTCCCACAACAAGTTCAACAAAGTGTTACACACATCAACAAACCTATATAAAAATTCATAATAAAGTGTCTTTTATTAAAGTTAAGTCATTGATTTAAAATAAATTAACTAACTGGTCAATAATATAGCAAATGACTTAGCAAAAAAAGTTAGAGCGAAATCACAGAATAATGAGGCTATTTTTAGGTATTCTATTTGTATTATGAAATACCAAAGAAATTTACTGCAGAATATAAAGTCTTATTCTGAATTTGTAAAAAACAGATAGCCTTTGTTATTTACAAAATAGAATGTTGCAAGATCGAGCATTGTAACAAGCAAACTAAAAATCAAGCTATTATAATTAAATCAAAATGGAAGATTAATCATGAAATTACAAAACAAACTAATTCTTGCTGTTGCCACCAGTGTCTTATCAAGCACAGCTTTTGCTGCATCACTTGATTTTCGTCATGAGTGGAAGAACGATACACATGATGAAGCTAGCCGAGTAAAATTAGGCTCAGGATTCAATATTGATAGTGTTGAAAACTTAAAAGCTAATGTTGGTTTAGAAATGAAGTTTGCTAGCTTTGATAGAACACAAACGCTTAATGATACAGAACTTACAGAAACAGAATTAGACTTAGGTCTTACTTACAAAATGGGCCAATGGCAAATCAAACCAGGTATGCCAATCTCTCTAACAGATCGTAAAAGAACATTTAAACCGCAAATCCGTGTTGTTTACAACTCATCATTTGGATTACAAACGGCTTTACGTTACCGCCATGAGTTTGCAAACTACTCAGATCCAACAGATGGTGATACAAACGCAGAAACAGGTGAAAAAGTTAACCGTCCTCAAAAGTCTAAGGTTACATTAACTGGTGCTTACAAAGTAAAAAGCTTACCAAACCTTAAACTAAACTATGAAGCAAACTATGTTAAATCATGGAACCACGTAAAACAGTTTGATAATAAAGATTGGGAATATGATGCTGGTATTAAAGTAGGTTACCAATTAGGTGACTGGCGTCCATATGGTGAACTATGGAGCAGCGATGAAGGTTCAAGCACAAGTAAAAGACAAGCTAAATTCCGTATTGGTGTGAAATACAATTTCTAAAATAATAATAATTTGAGTCCAAAGGTTGCTTATGGCTATGAGCAACCTTTTTTCATAATTCCCCTTTGCACTTACCAGATAATTATTAATAAAATCAGTAAGCTAACGCCAATATATTAACTACTTATTAGATAAAGATCGTTTCTTCTATGTCTTATTAAAATCACATATTTTTCAAAGAGTGACTCTTTTAAAAGATAATATTAATGAATAACCAGATTCAATGCATTATTGAAAGTACACGCCCCTTAAGATAAAAAGCTAAATAAACGGCTTTAGCATCTGACTCTTGATAACAAAAATTACCAGTAATACCAATTATATTAAATAAGTGATCTAAATTTTGCGCAGGAAAAATGACTGAGTTCAAGGCGTAATTTGAGTTAAATAGTTGTTCTATTTGCAAAAATTACAACGCAGAAATAAGTTATTTTAACAAGTAAAATAGATCAGTTAATTAGTGTGATTGGTATAAAATATTGATTTAGCCTAACGTGTTCAAGGTAAAGCTTTAATCTAGATTAGATACTGGGTTTTAGTTAGTTTAAATTGAGCGGATAAGGTTGGGCCAGCAGATAAGATAACGTGCAAAAATACCTTTAATAACAAGCTGCCCCTTCAATGCGACAGCCTGTGAATACTTATTTTTACTTAAATCGCTCTAGAGAAGTCAAATTTCATATGTTTAACGCAACCATCAGTGCCTTCAAAACATATCTTTAATAATGCTAGAAATAGCTCTCCTGCAGATAATGAATCGACTAGTGCCCCATGCGCTGCATATTCAGGTAAATTATGGCGCTCTCGTATAGAGCCTAAACGAAAGTCCTGCGTCTCTGAATTGTTTTTATACATAAGCAAAGATTTTTCAAGCTTTAATGTGTCTACCCACAACAAGGGTAACGGTGGTAGGTTATAGCGCTTTTTCATGTAATGATTTAAAAAACGCTTTTCTATCACACTGCCATGTACAATAATCACTTTTCCTACTGCAGCTGCTAAAAATTTATCCATTACCACAGACCAATGTTTCCCCTGCTCAAGCATTTCAGGAACAATGTGATTGATAATAGCTGTTTCAGCCTTGATCTTTTCACCTGAACTAATAAAAGTCTCCACCGCCTTACTCAGTAATAACTGCTGGTTAATAATAGGTAAATAACCAACACTTAGTAAAGAGTCCGTTTCAGGGCTAAAACCAGATGTTTCAAAGTCGACAGATAAGTAATCAAGCGAATAAACATTACTTTCCAAATCAGGTAAAGGCGCACTTAACAGTGCTTTTATATTATCGGGTAGTTTATGCTCAGCTAAGTACTTTTCTCGCTCACGTTTTAATTTATTTAATGGATGAAAGTAGTTGAAGATAGCTTTCATAAATTCCCTTCTTTATTTAGAGACTTAGTTACTCTGATCAAACTTCAATTTTGTATAATCTTGCAGGTCTGCAATGATTCTAAATGCATCTTTTAGATGCTTTCTTTCAAAGCTACCAAAAGAATTTGGCTCAATATTATTATCGGGTACTCGTCCCTCTTTAAGCGCTGTTAATTGATGCGTTAACCTCACCTGAGTCAAAAATTGGAAAGAGCCCTGTATATTTTTAAGCATATCTTCACTTAACACACCATCCTCATAAGAATGTGTAAATCTGGCCATTGTTTCCGCTTTTTCCGAACCTGAAAATAAGCCATAAATTCGTGCTAAATCCACTAATAAGTTAATAGCAAATTTTTTAATATTTAAGGTTTTAGAGTTCTCTCCACTCTTTTCCAGTACTAGTGAATTGAAAATACCTAGCGGTGGGTTTGTCGAAATCGAATCTCGCACCATTGAAGATAAGAAAACATGTGATTCTTTAATCCTCGAAAAGAGATGTTCTTGTAATTCTTTATTAAAGGATTCATTACCATGCAACCAACGTGTTTCTAAAAATACCGTTGCATTCAGTAGCCCTTCATACTCAGGGTTAGCCACCCATTTACTATAAGAAGCTTTCCAAGCTCTTAATGTCATACACCACTTAGGGTTCACAGCCATGAATTTTCCTGTGCATAATGGATAAGCACAGGCATCCAAGGCATTGCACACCCACATTGCCAAACCTTTAAAATAAACCTTATCTGCTGCTGTCGCTTCATTCGCTAAAATAATCGCATTATCTTGATCTGATAGCATATGTACTTCATTACGCGCATGAGAGCCAGCAACAATCCAAGCATAATCACAAGGCGGTTTGCCAAATTTCTCTTCAGCGATTACTAGTAAGCGGCGATTATAAGCGTCCATGATCATCGTCATTACATGACCAATGATATCGCCACTCACTTTCCCTTCTACTAATGCTTCAAAAATAGCTTGTCGTTCAGGTGTTAATTTAACAAGATCATCAAGTGTATTAGCGTATTTAATTTTTTCAATTAAAAATACAGCCTGTATTCTATTATTACGCACTAAATGCGTAGTTGTTAATACACCAAGCACTTTATTCCCTTCGACCACTGGTAAACTACGTATATTATTTTGCATCATTATCGAAGACGCTTTTAATACCAAGTCATTAGGTCCAACGGTGAATGGTTTAGGGGTCATAATTTCTTTAACAGGTCGGTTGTAATCTAACCCTGCAACAATAACCCGCTTGGTCATATCTCGGTCGGTTATTAACCCGACTATTTCACCATTTTCTGTGAGTACAGCGGTAGGCGAACAAACCGCCATAATCTGTTCAGCGACCTTTCTAATTGGCGTACTAGAGTCAGCAACAACAATTTTATCACTCGCCACATCAGATACTTTTTTTACAAAGATACCTTTTTCACTGTCCGACCAAACAACATCTAAAGCTGAATGTAGACGGACTTGTACACTACTTGCGAAATGTTCTGCGAAATCAGGGTATTCCTCTAAAAGGTTTAATAGATCAGAGTGGGGAATTAAGTATAACAATGTGTTTTCAATTGCTACTGCATTGTAATCTTCTTTAGACTCTTTATGTTCTTCTAAAAAAGTAAAACCAAATAGATCTTCAGGCCCTAATTTAGCGCGTAACATACCATTATGTTTACGTTGCTCCATCGAACCTGTACGAATCACATATAAGTAACGTAATTTATGCTCTCCGCCAAATTGAATTTGCTCGCCTTTCCCTAAATACGTAATCTGAATGCAGCAAGCAATTTTACGTTGCAGTTCTCTTGGTAATTTATCAAAAGGGTCAATGGTTGCTAAAAAGTCACGAATGTTAGGAATTAATGTTTGAGGCATATTTAATCCTTTAAAATACTTCTTAATACAGACATAACGAAGAAATATTTATGTTGTGGATAAGGGTTATGATAACCGACGGTTTTATATTCAATAAAAATAATGATAGCGCCAGATATTTTGTAATACAATAATATCAGCGTGCTTTAAATCACAAATTATAAGAAATCAAAGATATAGTAGAGGTTTATCGCTGCTTAACATTGGTACTTTAAAGTAGTACCTCGTTCTAACTATGTGGTAAGGCGATTTTTACTCTTGTTGAGTAGTATTATATTTGCTTGTCGTGCTTTATCTGCATCACCCGCCATAATTGCAGAATAAATAGCTCTATGTTCATTAATACACGTACTGCCTTGCACTGATGAATGAGTGATAAAGCTTTTGAACATAGTACATAGCACGTTAGCAAAAGGCAGGTAAAAACTATTACCTGTTGATAAAAAAATCAAGCGGTGAAACTCTAGATCGGCTTCAGTCCAGCTTTTTAGATCAAACTCTTTTGATATTTCATCCATTTTTTGGAACGTTGAAGATAATAACATTCGCTGCTCAACAGTCGCATTTTGGGCTGCTAATGCTGATGCTTCAGGCTCCAATGCATTACGCAATGATAAAAAATCTTGATAAACTTGTGCATTATCGCCGATGTCAGTTAACCAATCTAATAACTGCGAATCTAAAAAATTCCAATTTTCTCGACTCGTTACTCGTGTTCCTACTTTAGGTTTCGACTCTAATAATCCCTTAGATGTTAATAGTTTAATTGCTTCTCTTAAAGAAGTACGGCTGACATTAAACTGTTCACATAACACCATTTCACCGGGAATGATTTCATTTTGCTCAACATCGCCTGATAATATTTTTCGCGCTATTTCACGTGCAACTTGCACATGCAAGCTACGTTTAACACCCGAGATTTCAGCAAAAGTATTCGGCATAAGGATCTTCCTGTAATAAAGTCCCTTAATAGTAATACAAATATCAGATTAATAATATATAGATAGATCTCAGTATCGGGCTAATATAGGAAAAAAATAAGCATTTATATGACTTTTGACGGTAAAAATATCTGATGGGCAAAAATAATTCATTATTTTCAGCCCACTTTACAGATAGATATCAACAACTTTTGTTAGACAGAGAAAGGATATTTAATCGCGTCGTGACATTGATAACCAACGACTTCAAAATCATCCATTGTTACCCAAGTCTCTAAATCTTCTAGTGACGTGATCTTAGGGTTAATTTTAAGTTGTGGTGATGGGAAAGGCTCACGTTTAAGTTGTACTTCTTGCATCAACTCTAATTGGTCCTCATAAATATGTGCATTAACAATTTTATGATACGCCTTACCTGCTTTTTTACCGGTGATTTGTGCCATCAAGGCTAAGAAAGCAAATACCTGAACTTGATTAAAATTAAGCCCAAGCGGTACATCACATGAACGCTGATAACTGGTTAAGTGCAATGTATCCCCCAATAATGAGAAAGTATGAGTGTGCATACATGGACGCAAACAACCCATACCAAATTCACCAGGGTTATAGAACGTTAAGATCTCAGCACGATCATCAATGCCATTTTTAAGGTTTTCTACAATCTTTTTTAATTGATCTAATGTTGTACCATCAGGTTTTGCCCAGGCACGCCCTTGTACACCATAAACACGGCCCATGTCATCCTCACCTTTACGATGTGGGTTATTCAGCCAAGCCTCATTTAAGTTAGCATTTGCATCCCAAGTTTTAGTACCTAACGCACGAAAGTCAGCTGCATTATCATAACCACGCATATAACCAAGAAACTCAGCAATTGCAGATTTATAAAAGCTTTTTCGCGTCGTGATCATAGGGAATTGGTTATTACCAACATCGTACTCTAAATCAGCGTTGATGACGGTTAAACAGCGCTTACCAGTACGTTCATTCTCAATCCAAGTACCTTGATCAATAATGCGTTGACATAATGCTAAATACTGTTTCATTATTTTTTACCTTTTACTTTTTTACTGGTTTCATTTACTGCTGAAACAGGGTTATTTTTGTATGCATAGACCATTAAAATAGTACCGATAATAATCATTGGCAGTGATAAAATTTGTCCCATACTCATATTGAATGTTAATAATCCTAACTGTGCATCCGGCTCACGAGCAAATTCAATAATAAAGCGGAATGTCCCGTAACCTAATAAGAATAAGCCAGCCACTGAACCAGCCGGTTTAGGCTTGCGGATAAATAATAATAAAATAATAAACAGTGCAACGCCTTCTAACGCAAATTCATATAGTTGCGAAGGATGGCGTGGTAATGGCCCTGCATTATAGAATACAACACCGAATGGAGAGTCTGTTACACGCCCCCACAGTTCTGAATTAATGAAGTTACCAATGCGCCCCGCACCTAAGCCAACTGGCAATAGTGGCACAATAAAATCACCTACCGATAAAATCGAGCGTTGGTGGCGTTTAGCGTAAATAATAATCGCTGTCACAACCCCTAATACACCGCCATGGAATGACATGCCGCCTTCCCAAATTCTAAATAAATACATAGGATTGTCGATAAAGGTTGGGAACTGATAAAACAATACATAACCGATTCGGCCACCTAAAATAACGCCCATAAAACCAGCAAATAATAGATCACTAGCTTGCTCGCGAGTCCATACGCCATTGGATTTATCACAAACACGATTGGCCATCCAGAAAGCAAAGGCAAAACCGACAAGATACATTAATCCGTACCAACGGATATCAAGTGGACCAAGACTAATAGCAATTGGATCGATCTGGGGTAATACATAATGAGATGAGGACATAATTTGCTCTAGTTGATAAATTTAGTGGCGGTATCATATCGTAATTTTAATGGAAAAATCATCATTGTTTTCTCTCTCAAATGAAAAATAATTGACCCCAATAAATGCTTAACTTACTTATTACTTTTTATTAAATGGCAAAAAATAGCAATTAGCGAATTAATTTCCTGCTATTTATGCTATTTTCTGCGCCAAATTATGATCTGTATTAATTTCAATAACAGATGAATCACTACAATCAGCTGTAGTTTTACAGTCACGGCGTTTTCCCGAAACAAAGCGTTAAATGATTAATCATGGCATCAATAAGTATGTTTATTAATGCATAAAAATAATAAAGTAGGAATATTCAATGAATTCAAACCCCACTCTTATTCAACGTATGATGAGCGGTAGCTTAGTATTACAAATTGTTGTCGGTATTATTGCAGGTGTTTGCCTAGCGACTTTTTCACCAAGCACAGCCACTTCAGTGTCTTTTCTTGGTAGCTTCTTCGTTAGCGCATTAAAAGCCGTTGCTCCTATCCTAGTATTTATCTTAGTTGCGTCATCTATCGCTAACCAAGAAAAAGGGACACATACTAATCTTAAACCTGTTATTCATTTATACTTACTCGGTACCTTGTTAGCATCAATCACTGCCGTTTTATTTAGTTATGTTTTTCCTACTGACCTAGTTTTAATCACCAGCAATGTCACCACCACTCCACCAGAAGGTATTTTAGAAGTATTAAATACCTTGTTATTTAAAATTGTTGATAATCCAGTTAATGCTCTATTAACAGGTAACTTTATTGGTATTTTAGCGTGGGCTGTTGGCTTAGGCTTAGCATTACAACATGGTAATGAATCAACTAAAAAGTTATTACAAGATCTATCAAATGGTGTATCGAAGATTGTACAACTGGTTATTCGTTTAGCACCTATCGGTATTTTTGGCTTAGTGGCGACAACCTTTGCACAAACAGGTTTTGATTCACTAATTGGTTACTCTCACTTATTAGCAGTATTAATAGGTTCAATGTTATTCATTGCCTTAATTGTTAACCCTATTATTGTTTACATTAAACTAGGCTCAAACCCTTACCCACTTATTTTACAATGTCTACGTGAATCAGGCGTAACAGCCTTCTTTACACGTAGTTCTGCAGCTAATATTCCGGTTAACATGGCACTGTGTGAGAAATTAAACTTACATAAAGATACTTACTCTGTTTCTATCCCGCTAGGGGCAACTATCAACATGGCTGGCGCAGCGATTACCATTACAATATTAACGTTAGCGGCTGTACATACGTTAGGTATCGAGTTTGATATTTTAACTGCTATCTTGTTAAGTGTTGTTGCTGCTGTATCTGCATGTGGTGCTTCTGGTGTGGCAGGTGGTTCATTACTGCTTATCCCATTAGCTTGTAGCCTATTTGGTGTGCCAAATGAAGTGGCGATGCAAGTTGTGGCAATAGGTTTCATCATTGGTGTCGTTCAAGATTCTGCTGAAACTGCATTAAACAGCTCTACAGACGTAATATTTACAACTGCAGCTTGTCGCGCTGAAGAAGCAAAAGAGCTAGCAAATAAACGCTAATATTCTTTTATAAAAACAAAAAAACCGATCATATGATCGGTTTTTTATTTTGTAGTAAACATTAAAATAGTTCTATTATTTACCAGCTCGAACAAAGCCACCTAAATCTTTTTGATCAAGATAATTAATAAACGTCTGTTTAATAAACGCGCCATCATGGCCTTTTAAAGCCACTTCAGTACAAGCTTCAAGTTCCGAAATAGTAATTTTATTGAGTAAGTATTTAACCTTATTAATATTAAAGGCATTCATACTTAATTTACGATAACCCAATCCTAATAACATCAATAAACCAATTGGGTCACCTGCTAGCTCACCACAAATGCTCACTTCTATATTATTCTTTTTACTCTGCTCTAAAATCAAACGCATCGCCTGTAACACTGCAGGGTGGTAACTATCAAATAAATCAGCAACACGGCTATTATTACGATCCACAGCCAATAAATATTGAGTTAAATCATTGGTACCAATGGATAAAAAGTCCACCAGCGGTGCAAGTTGATCGATAATAAAAATTGAAGATGGAACTTCGATCATCACACCAATATCCGGCAAAGGAAATTGCTCTTCTGATAACGCTTGCTCCCAACAAACCTCTTTCCAAGCTTGCTCGATTAACCGTTTAGACTCTTCAACTTCACCTACTGATCCCACCATCGGTAGCATGATCCGTAAATTTTGCGTTTCAATACTCGCTCGTAACATGGCACGAATTTGGATTAAGAAGATTTCAGGGTGATCCAATGTTAAACGAATACCACGCCAGCCTAAGAATGGATTTTCTTCTGTGATAGGAAAGTAACTTAATTGCTTATCACCACCAATGTCCAAGGTACGCATAGTGACAGGTAAGTTTTGGTATTGATCAAATAATGATTTATAAGTGCTAACCTGTTCTTGCTCAGTAGGAAATGCATTACTAAGCATGAAGGGTAACTCACTACGATATAAGCCAATGCCTGAGAAATTATGCTCAGAAAATACATCCGGTGTTGAGTTTAAGCCCGTATTTAATAGTAGCTCAACTTCACAACCATCTTTAGTCACTGCAGCTTGGTTCGCCTCCTGCTCTACCAGCGCCTTCATCTCATTTTCTTCATCTAAAAGAATTTGATACTCTGCGATTAAAGAGGTTTCAGGTTCAATAATAATAGTGCCCGCATAACCATTAATGATTATGTTTTTTTGAGCAATATTCTTTAAACGAAGAGGTACGCCTAATACAGCTGGAATACCTAAGGTACGCGACAAGATAGCAATATGAGAGCTTAATCCACCACGTACTGAGACAATCCCCTTCAATTTATCAGGCGGTATCATGGCTAACATTGAGATAGTCACCTCTTCGGCCACTAATATGATTTCGTCAGGGAAATCCAACTGCTCATCATCTCGATTAGAGAGGTGATATAATAAACGTTGACCTACATCCCTAATCTCCACTGCCCTTTCTCGTAAGTAAGGGTCACTCATACTTTCAAACTGTTCTATATAAGTCTCAGAAACACGTTTAACAGCACTCTTAGCAGTTAGCTTCTCTTGGCGAATTTGAACTTCTACTGCACTCAGTAACGCTTTATCTTGTAAAAGATGCCCATATACATCAAACAACATAAATGCATCTTTCGAGACTTGCTCCTTTAAAGTGATAGACACCTTAGAAAACTCATCAGCACAAGCTTGCACTGCATTAGTAAAGGAAGCCATTTCACTATCAGGATCAGCACTTAGCTCAATACCCACATCACTTAATAATAAATGAGCCTGTAACACATGTGCTTTATTGATCGAAATACCAGAACTTGCCGGACTACCTTGTAAATGCAAAGAGCGGCTTTCAGACTTATCTTCATCAGGTAGATCCAATAATGTCCCGCCTAGCACACTCCCAAGGTGCACAGCTAAGGTCACTAAAAAAGATTCTTCAAGCTCATTATATAAACGTGGAGTACGTTGCTGTGCTACCAAAACGCCCAATACTTGGCGTTTATGGATAATAGGCACACCTAAAAATGAATTAAACTGCTCTTCATTACTAGAAGGGAGATATTTAAACTGCGGGTGTTCTGAAACATTAACGAGGTTGATTGGTTCGCCTTTTTGGTAAACCAAGCCAACAATACCTTCATCCAAATTAAAATGCGTTGCCCCAACTACTTGGCTGTCTAAGCCTTGGCTAGCCATTAGCGTTAGCTTTTTAGTTTCTTGATTAGTCACAAAAATAGAACAACAATCTAAGATCATTGTACTTTTAGTTTGTTGTACTAATAAGTTCATGGCATCAGAAAGTGTACTGGCCTCACCGAATTGCTCTACAATTTGACGAAGTTGGCTGAACATAAAACGCTCCTATTAGTAAGGTAAGAAGGTATTTATTATTTGTAAGAACCTCGGCGAGGTCGTTTATGCCTTTTTTTATCTGAGCCATGCATCAGTGCAAATGCAGCATGAGATAACTCAGTCAAAGCACGTCTATATACATCGCGTTTAAACGAGACAACTTGTCGCACTGGGTACCAATAAGTTACCCACCGCCAATCATCAAATTCTGGATGGCCACAAGTATCAAACTCAACTTGTTCTTCTTTTGCAATCAATTGTAATAAAAACCAACGCTGTTTTTGCCCAATACAAATTGGCGGCGTCGAATCCCAACGTACTAAACGCTTAGGTAACCTATAGCGTAACCATTGTCGGCTACTCGCAATCAGTTTGACATGCTCAGGTTTTAGTCCAACTTCTTCATATAACTCGCGATACATTGCATTTTCAGGCGTTTCACCTTCTTTAATTCCACCCTGTGGAAACTGCCATGAATGTTGACCGAAGCGTTTAGCCCATAAAACTTGTCCATTCTTATTACAAATGATGATACCTACATTAGGACGGTAACCGTCAGCATCAATCATTTAAAACCTTAATCAGGTTAAGATCCTTTCTTATTTATACACAACTAAACTAGATTGGATGAAATTATAATTATGGTTACATTCTCACATAGAAACTCTTAACCATCAAACACCTAAACTATAAAAAGAGCAAACGATAGTACTTAGATCACATTTATCAAAATTTAAGTTGTAATGTATCCACTAGATCTGTGCATAACTGTGTGCACAATTACAATTAAATGCCTAAAAGTGAAAAGACAAGCATAAAGAAGATCTTTAATTAGCAAATAAAAAACATATTAAATCATTTAAAAACATAAAGTTAAGAAAAGTTAAATATTTAAAAAATCTAGATCTGTAATTATGCACAGTAGTTTTAATTCACAATCAAATGTGAATATCTTCACTGTTCAAAAAACAATCGACACCTATAAAACCCTTCGTTTTTGTTTGAAATTCAATCGATTTTTATAACATTTATCATTTTATTCACAATAAATGTTAGGATCTTAAGATCTTTTCAGTTATCCACTAAAATTGTGAATAACTCTGTGTAAGTTCATTTCAAAACTATGAATAACCCAACAATAAAAAAACACGTACAATTAAAACGTCTATTTCTTTTAGTCTTTAAAGCGAGTAATTATGCAACCAACACCACAAACCGAGTCTCAACTATTAAGTTATTGTGAAGCCATTGCAGGTTATTCATTATCTGAATTAGCAGATATTGCCAATATCCCCACTCCTGAAAATTTACGTAAAAACAAAGGTTGGGTCGGACAATTGATCGAATGGCATTTAGGGGCAACAGCCGGCAGTAAGCCTGAACAAGACTTCAAACATTTAGGCATTGAACTAAAAACAATTCCTATTGATAGCCAAGGTAAAGTACTAGAGACAACTTTTGTCTGCAGCACACCTATTTTACATACCACCCATCTCACTTGGGAAAACAGTAATATTCGTAATAAATTACGCAAAGTATTATGGCTTCCCGTTCAGGGAGAGCGAAATATCCCGCTTGCTGAACGCATTGTAGGAAATGGCTTTTTATGGACAGCATCAGCAGAACAAGCATCGTTAATGCAACAAGATTGGGATGAGTTAATGGAAAAAATTTCACTTGGAAAGATTGAAGAAATAAGTGCAAGAGATGGGCAAGTACTACAGTTACGACCTAAAGCAGCCAATGGACAAGTCGTCACTGACGCCTATGGTGAAGAAGGACAACTTATTAAAGTACGACCACGTGGCTTTTATCTTAAAAAAAGTTTTACTCAGTCAATTATTAACCAAAAATTTAACCTAAATTAGTATTAAAGTATATGTTGACTAGAATTTATACAATCTTTACAGTAAATTATAACAAGGGATTTTTCTGCTAAGGGGCAACATATGAGCATTAAAAAGCAAATATTGAAAAATAAAATTATCGTTAAAGTTACTTTTGAAATAAGTAAAGAAGAAGCACAAGATGCAGCAATGATTTATTTGCTTTCTGAACATAATGATTGGCAAGAACTTGAACTTAAAAAGTTTAAAAATGGTAAGTTTAAAATTGCTCAAAACATCTCATTAGAAGAAAGAAAAGGTTTCCAATTTATTTATAAAGCAATTTCTGAAACGGGTGAGCAATCAATGATTCTTCCTGATGATGCCGATGACTATGTCGATAATGGTATGAATGACGGTGGTAAAAATGCTGTATTACAACTAGCTGAGTAACTAACGGTATATTCAACCTCTATCAATAAACGTAACTGTTATTGATATAGATTACCCTTAACACTGTTTACAGCTGAAATAAGGGTAAGTGACCCTGCTTATACTTAAAAGCATCGATATATTAATGCGTTTTTCATATCACAATAATCATTGTACCCTGCTTATAATAAACAATAAAAAACTCAATTTATGCACATTATTCTGATCTAACACTGGCTAGTTTGAGTATCTATCTAATAAAGCAATCAACTTATAAAGTTTACTGATGTTCAAGTCCCCTTATCCCCCTACCACTGTAATAATTTACAGGGTATGATGAGTCTTGATAACATGACTTTTATAATGAGCCTATTCCATCTAGATAAAATGAGCGAAAAGAATGAATAATATTGAAATACGTGGTGCTAAAACACACAATTTAAAAAATATCAGCTTATCAATTCCACGCGACAAACTTGTTGTCATTACAGGTCTATCTGGATCGGGAAAGTCCTCATTAGCATTTGATACCTTATATGCAGAGGGGCAACGCCGCTATGTTGAATCTCTTTCTGCATATGCACGCCAGTTCTTGTCTTTAATGGAAAAACCTGATGTTGAACACATTGAGGGTCTATCACCTGCAATTTCTATTGAACAAAAGTCAACATCTCATAACCCTCGTTCGACAGTAGGAACCATCACAGAGATTTACGATTACTTACGTTTACTTTTTGCACGTATTGGTGACCCTCGTTGTCCAACACACGGCGTTACTTTGCATGCACAAACTGTTAGCCAAATGGTTGATGTTATCTTGGAACAGCCTGAAGGCAGTAAAATGATGCTGCTCGCTCCAATTGTAAAAGGGCGTAAAGGGGAACATGTTAAAACATTTGAAAGCTTAGTAGCGCAAGGTTTTTTACGTGCTCGAATTGATGGCGATGTCTGTGATTTAAGCGATCCACCTAAGCTCGCATTACACAAGAAACACACTATCGAAGTCGTTGTCGATCGCTTTAAAGTGCGTGAAGATCTAAAACAACGATTAGCTGAATCGGTAGAAACCACATTAGAGTTAAGTAATGGTTCTGCTATTTTGGCTTACATGGATGATAGCCAACCAGAGCAACTTTTCTCAGCTAACTTCTCATGTCCACATTGTGGTTACAGTATTGCAGAGTTAGAGCCTCGCATTTTCTCTTTTAATAGCCCTGCCGGCGCATGTGAGACTTGTGATGGTCTTGGGGTAGAACAGTACTTTGATGAAGCGTTAGTCGTAACTGATCCAACGCTGAGCTTAGCTGATGGTGCAATCGAGGGTTGGAGCAGTAAATCTAACTATTATTATCAAATATTACGCGCTGTTGCTGAACATTATGATTTCTCACTCACCGCGCCTTTTAAATCCTTAACTAAAAAGCATCAACAATATGTACTGCAAGGGACTGGAACAGAAAAAATAGCCTTCACTTATAGTAATGATAAGGGTGACTTAGTTTCTCGCCTACATGCTTTTGAAGGGGTTATTCCAAATCGCTCTCGTCGCTACAGAGAAACTGAATCACCAGCAATGCGAGAGTATTTAGGTAAATACATGAACCGCCAATCTTGTTCTAGTTGTGGTGGTTCACGATTAAAAGAATCTTCTCGACATGTATTTATTAACGATGTGAACTTATCGCATGTATCAGCCTTATCGATTGCTGATGCAGAGCAGTTTTTCCAAAATATAAAATTGGTTGGACAAAAAGCAAAAATAGCCGAAAAGATCCTAAAAGAGATCTTAGAACGACTCAGCTTCCTAGTGAATGTGGGACTTAACTATTTAAGCTTAGAGCGTAGTGCAGAAACATTATCTGGCGGCGAAGCACAACGTATTCGTTTAGCGAGTCAAATTGGAGCAGGTTTAATGGGAGTTATGTATGTACTCGATGAACCTTCCATTGGCTTACACCAACGAGATAACGAACGCTTATTAAAAACACTCACGCATTTACGAGATTTAGGTAATACCGTGATCGTGGTAGAGCATGATGAGGATGCCATTCGTCAAGCAGATCATATTATTGATATTGGTCCTGGAGCAGGTACTCACGGTGGTGAAGTGATTGCAGAAGGCAGCTACAAAAAAATCTTAAAATCGAAAGATTCATTAACTGCAGATTATTTAAGTGGTCGCAAAAAAATTGTTATTCCTGAGCAACGTACCCCGTTAACTGATAAATGGGTAAAACTAAAAGAAGCTAGCGCAAATAACTTAAAATCAGTGAATTTAGATTTACCATTAGGTGTATTAACTTGTATTACTGGTGTATCTGGATCTGGTAAATCAACACTGATCAATGACACGCTATTTCCATTAGCACAAACCAAGTTAAATAAAGCAACAACGATTCAAGCTGCTGAACATAAAAGTATTACAGGTCTATCGCAACTCGATAAAGTAGTGGATATCAATCAAAGCCCAATTGGTCGTACACCACGTTCAAATCCAGCAACTTATACGGGTATTTTCACACCAATTCGTGAATTATTTGCAGCAACACCAGAGTCTCGCTCACGTGGTTATAAACCAGGTCGTTTCAGCTTTAATGTTAAAGGTGGACGTTGTGAAGCCTGCCAAGGCGACGGTATGATTAAGGTAGAGATGCACTTCCTACCAGATGTCTACGTTCCTTGTGATTCTTGTAAAGGACAACGCTATAACCGTGAAACGTTATCCGTGAAATATAAAGGTAAAAATATCCATGAAACTTTGGATATGACAGTGGAAGATGCATTTAAATTCTTTGAACCTGTACCTGTCATAGCTCGTAAATTACAAACCCTGATTGATGTGGGCCTTTCTTATATTCGCTTAGGACAGGCGGCAACAACGCTTTCTGGCGGGGAAGCGCAACGCGTTAAGCTTGCCAAAGAGTTATCTAAACGTGATACAGGTAAAACTTTATATATTCTTGATGAGCCAACAACAGGTTTACATTTCCACGACATAGCGCAACTGCTAAAAGTAATCCATACTTTACGTGATAAAGGCAATACATTAGTGATTATTGAACATAACCTTGATGTTATTAAAACAGCTGATTGGATCATCGACTTAGGACCAGAAGGTGGTAATGGAGGTGGTGAAATTATTGCAACTGGTACACCTGAAGAGGTTGTTAAAGTGAAAGGTAGTTACACCGGTCAATTTCTAAAACCTATTTTGGAAAAGAGTACATAACATCTTAAATAGATAAAAATACAGGGGGTGATTAGCAATGAAAATATTTACTGCTAACACCTCCAAGCTTATTTTATTTCTATTTTTGATTGGTATAAATAGCGCAGCCTACCCAGATATTTATATGTTTACGGATAAGCGAGGCCAACAATTCTTTACCGATAAAAAAGTGAATAAACATTATAAGCTTTTATTACGTAGCAATAATAATAGAGTCGCGAGCAGCTTTAAAAATTCACAAGTAAAGCGTTATTCTCACCTTCTCAACCCTAGTCATAGCCATAGATCGTGGCAAAGAATATACCACCCTCTGATTATCGAAGCTTCGACAAAATACCAACTAGATTCTGCACTAATACATGCCATGATTACTGTTGAATCAAACTATCAACAGCATGCCATTTCTTCTGCGGGCGCAAAAGGTTTGATGCAACTGATGCCCGGTACTGCAAAACGATTTTCAGTGACAAATATCTTTGATCCCCAACAAAATATTTTTGCAGGCGCTTTATATTTAAAAATATTATTGGAGGAATTTAAAATGATAGAGATAGCATTAGCTGCCTATAATGCGGGAGAAGGAACTGTCAGACGCTATAAACGACAAATTCCTCCTTATCCTGAGACACAAGAGTATGTCTCTAAAGTATTAACTTTCTATGAGTATTACCAACGTAATTTATCAATTTAAAAACTAATCGATTTACGTGGTCTTTTAGCTTTCGCGTTAGTCGCTTTATTTGTTGGTTCAGGCTGATAACGAGTTTCTTGTTGCTCGGTAATCGCTGATTCTTCTACCAATTCATAGTCTTGTGTTTCACCAATCAGCGCAATTTGTAGATATTGCTCATTAAAGTAAATTAAATCACCAGCATAGATTTTTTTGCGCTTTTGCGTTTCTACTTCACCATTTAATGAGACATATCCTTCGGCAATCACTTGTTTAGCTTCACCACCACCTGACACTAGATTAGCGATCTTTAATATTTTATACAGGGCGGTTGGCTCTTCACGAATTTCAATCAAAGTTGCGTAAATTTCTTCTTGCTCGGACATGTTTTATTCTCATTTATAATTTATTAACGGCTACTTTCCTGTCAGGCTATGATCCCAATCTTTCCAGACTACCTCATAACCCTGTGCTTTCACTAGGTTTGCCATAGTTGCCGGTGAACGCTCATCGCTGATTTCGAATTGCTCTAACGCTTGATCAGCTTGTTCAGCATATCCTCCGGGCTGTGTACTTGAACCAGCACTTAATGAAGTAATGCCTAACGGTAACACATGATTTCTGAAATGTTCAGATTCTCGGGTGGATAACGATAACTCAACCTCAGGATTAAACAAACGATAAGCACAGATTAATTGTACTAGTTGTTTATCATTCATTACTGATTTTATTTCCATCCCACCTTCGCAGGGACGTAAGCGTGGAAAGGAGATAGTATAACGTGTTTGCCAATATTTTTTT
Organism: Psychromonas aquatilis; assembly: GCF_038155185.1. Lineage (NCBI taxonomy): Bacteria > Pseudomonadati > Pseudomonadota > Gammaproteobacteria > Alteromonadales > Psychromonadaceae > Psychromonas > Psychromonas aquatilis. Next base: position 6,647 of record NZ_JBAKAZ010000013.1, on the reverse strand, counting down.
TCAAGATAATTTAAGTGTGCAGCCACATAAAAACAATCAGTACGCCACTCTTCCAAGCCAATTAAACTACCTAAGCCCATTTTATGAATACCAGCTCTACCTAATCGATCATGTGTATTTAAACGGTAAATAAAATCTGACTTTTTGCCCTTTAGGTGGTGCTCTGCATAAGTGACTGGATTATAGGTTTCTTGGTAAACTAGTACGGCATTAACTCCATATTCAATCAATTCACTATATTCTTCTTGGTCAAGGGGTTGCACTTCAATGGTGATATTCGCAAAGTGTTGTTTGATAATAGGTAAAGCTTGTTTAAAATATTCCATACCCACTTTGCGTTCTGACTCTCCAGTCACAATTAAGATATGTTCAAAACCCATTTTTTTAATGGCCAAGCACTCTCTTTCTATCTCTTGCATATCCAAGGTTTTACGACGTAATGCGTTATGCATTGAAAAACCACAATAGGTACATATATTACTGCACATGTTAGAGAGGTATAAAGGGATATAAAATTGCTGAGTTTTACCAAAACGTTGCAAAGTGAGCTGTTGAGATTTTTGTGCCATTTGCTCTAAGTAAGGCTCTGCAGCAGGGCTAATTAAGGCTTTAAAATCCTCTAAATCCAAACGTGCTTTAGATAATGCACGCTGTACATCTGATGCGCTTTTCGCATAAATAGACAAGCGTATATCATCCCATTGATACTCTTTTATTTTATCGCTGAAGTTCACAGGCTCGCCTCTAAAAATGCAGTTAATGGACTCGATGCAACGGCTTCTGTACTTTGACCGCCTAAACCAGATAAGTAAGCTTGTCGTCCCGCTTGTACCGCTTTAGCAAATGCTTCACTCATTGCCACAGGGTTACCTGCAACGGCAATGGCTGTATTGACAAGGACAGCATCAGCGCCCATTTCCATTGCTAAAGCAGCATGTGAAGGGCTTCCTAATCCAGCATCAACAATCACGGGAACATTAGCTTGCTCTATAATAATTTCTAGAAATTCCGCTGTTTTAATACCTTTATTAGATCCTATAGGTGCGCCTAATGGCATTACAGCTGCACAACCTACTGACTCTAAATGTTTACACAATACTGGGTCTGCATGAACATAGGGTAATACTACGAAACCTTTACTGGCCAATACTTCCGCAGCTTTTAAGGTTTCAATGGGATCGGGTAATAAATATTTAGGATCTGGATGGATTTCTAGTTTTACCCAGTTGGTTTGCAAAGCTTCACGCGCTAATTCTGCAGCAAATACCGCTTCTTTAGCATTACGCGCACCCGAAGTATTAGGTAATAAATTCATGCCATTTTTAATGAGAGGCGCCAAAATATCATCATCACGGTGCTGCATATCTACACGCTTTAATGCCATAGTAACCAGTTCTGAACGTGAAGCTTTTAATGCGGCGACCATGGTTTGTTGATCGTTAAACTTGCCTGTCCCGGTAAACAAACGAGACTCAAACTGCTTATCTCCAATCACTAATTGATCATTTTTTATCATTTCTTCAAATAACATAATTACCCACCTGCAATGGCTTGAAATAGAGAAATATTATCTCCCTCATTAATATCATACTGGTTCCACTCTGAGCGGTTAATAACCTGCATATTTACGGCAACTGCACTGCCCATTAATGGCTTTTCTAAATGCGTTAATAACTGCTCAATATTCATTGCACTTGGCAATGTTAATGCTTGTTCATTTACTTGTATTTTCATTTACGCTTGTCCACATACGCTGCATTGAGGATCTTTATTAATGGCAAAGGTTTGCCAATCGAGAGTTTTTCCATCAAATAGTTTTAATTTATTTTTAATACCCGATGGCAGACCGACAAAGTATTTAATTGCTTCTAACGCTTGCAAGGTACCGATCGTCCCGACCACTGGGCCAATGATGCCGGAGTTACTGCAATTAAGAGTTTGTTCTTCTGAGCTAGGAAATAAGCAGTGGTAACAAGGGGTGTCGATTTGGCTATGGTCAAAAAACATTAACTGCCCCTCTAAACGAATCGCAGCTCCAACAATTAAGGGCACTTTAGCTTCGACACAGGCTTTATTAATCATCTGCCTGGTTGCCATGTTATCGGTACAATCAAGCACCAAATCAGCCATTGTTAATTCCATTTTTAACTGCTGCTCAGGCATCTGCTTGTTAATGCTACGCACTTTAATATCAGGATTAAGTTGTTGCAGGCGCTCTTTAGTCACCTCTACTTTCGACTCACCAATATCACTGTTTTGATAAGTGATTTGTCGCTGTAGGTTACTTACTTCAATATCATCAAAGTCATTTAAAACTAAATGGCCAATACCGGCAGCAGCTAAATACAGAGCAGCGGGAGAACCTAGTCCTCCCATCCCAATAATCAATACTTTTGCTTGTTTGAGTTGATGTTGTCCAGCCTCACTTACTTCTTCCAATAATAAATGTCGGCTATAACGCAATAGTTCATTATCACTTAACATTTACATTTCCTTTGCTCATTATTTGATTAAATTGATCAATGACTTGTTGTGGATCGTCGGCTTTGGTTATCGCAGTAACAACAGCAATGCTACCAACACCACATTGCCATACTGCAGGTGCTCGTTCTAAATTAATGCCGCCAATGGCAACTGTTGGTGTGTTAGATAATAACGCTGCATATTTTGCTAAACGAGTTAAGCCTTGTGGATCCGATGGCATCTCTTTGGTTTGTGTTGGGAAAATATGTCCTAATGCGATATAACTCGGTTTAAGTTGCTGTGCACGTAATAATTCGTAATAACCATGAGTACTCAATCCAAGTCGTAAACCGGCATCAGCAATCAATGCTAAGTCTGCGACTTCCATATCCTCTTGCCCAAGATGTACACCATAAGCTTGGTGCTTAACCGCTAATTGCCAATAATCATTAATAAATAACCTTGCTTGGTAAACTTTACCCAAGGCAATAGCATCAATAATCTGTTGTTCCACTTGCTCATCATGTTTATCTTTTATGCGTAGTTGTATCGTTTTAACACCCATTTTTAATAAACGCTCAATCCACTCTACCGAATCAACAACAGGATAAAGCCCTAATTGGTTAGTATCACAGGGCTCAAAACCTGGACCCGCTTCTAAACTACCCGGCAGATCCAGTTCATAACCAATATTCGATTCAGGTAAAACAACTTCAGGAAAATCCTGATTATGCTCAGGCCAACCGCAATGCGCGACAGAACCTTCACCAGCACCAAGCGCTTTAGAGGATTTTAACCCTTGGTTTAAGTAAGCCTTTGCTATCACTAATGCGTCTTCGATAAAGTAATCTAATGCCATCGTTGCTGCGATTGCACTAGCCAATGTACATCCCGTGCCGTGAGTGTGAACATCAGTTAAACGTGGGCTGCTTAGCGCTATTTCCCTTATACCATCGCTCCAATAATCTAAGGAAATCTTATCCACCAGCTCAAAATGGCCACCTTTGATTAATACACTGCCACATCCCATATCAATCAGTTTATCAACAGCAGGTTTAAAGGATTCACCGGAGATTAAGGCGTGTCCAGATAAGGTTAATACTTCATTGGCATTAGGCGTTAATAGGTCTATTTGAGGCAATAACTGCGCTTTAATAACTTCATTAATTCCCTCTTCAGCCATTTCATCACCTGTCGACGCAACGGCAACAGGGTCATAAATAACAAATGGCTTATGTGTCCAAGTTTGTTTATATAAAGCGAGTTGTTGAGCAAGAATTTTGACATGTTCAACACTTGCTAATAACCCAATTTTAATCACTTTAGCAGGCATATCTTCCGCTAAACTGGCTAGTTGTTGTGTGAACATCTTTTCAGAAACACTTTCAACAAGCTGCACCGCTTGTGAGTTTTGCGCCGTTACCGCCGATATCACAGAGCAACCATCAGCGCCTAAATCATGAAACGTACAAAGATCCGCTTGGATACCTGCACCAGCACTAGAGTCAGATCCAGCAATTGTCCACACTATATTGTTCATATTTAACCTTTAACTTATCTTAGCGATTTGTAATTAGTTGAAACTAATCATGTATATTTATTGAATATTGTACGGAAATTAACACTAAGGAGTTTGTTTAAATTCAATAGAAAGTGCGTCACTGATAAGCAGCAACTAGCACCTTCTTATTAACTTCTCCTTGAGCAGCTAAGCTTTATCAAGCATCGGTGGTTGATATATCTCTGCCCCACTCTCTGTAAACTCTTTCGCTTTAATCGCCATTCCCTGCTCTGCAGACATGCTAATCGTTTCATCTAATATTTTGATGGAGATTTCACCTGAATCTAACTTAGCCGTAAAGTCTCGGACATCTTGAGTTATCTTCATGGAGCAGAATTTAGGCCCACACATTGAGCAGAAGTGCGCAACTTTACCTGACTCCTGCGGTAAAGTTTGATCATGGAATTCACGTGATGTGACCGGATCTAAACCTAGGTTAAATTGATCTTCCCAACGGAACTCAAAACGTGCTTTAGATAAGGCATTATCACGAATTTGAGCCCCCGGATGACCTTTTGCTAAATCAGCCGCATGAGCTGCAATCTTATAAGTAATCAACCCTACTTTTACATCGTCTTTGTCGGGTAAGCCCAAGTGCTCTTTAGGTGTCACATAACATAGCATTGCACAGCCATACCAACCTATTTGAGCAGCACCAATACCAGACGTAATATGGTCATAACCCGGTGCAATATCGGTAGTCAGTGGGCCCAATGTATAGAAAGGTGCTTCAAAACATTCTGTTAACTGCTTATCCATATTTTCTTTGATCATTTGCATTGGGATATGGCCAGGCCCCTCGATAATGACTTGTACATCGTATTCCCAAGCTACTTTAGTTAATTCGCCTAGTATCTCTAATTCAGAGAATTGCGCCTCATCATTAGCATCAGCAACTGAACCTGGGCGTAAACCATCCCCTAGCGATAAAGACACATCATACTGTTGGCAGATTTCACATATCTCTCTAAAATGCTCGTAAGCAAAATTTTCTTGATGATAAGTCAAACACCATTTGGCCATGATAGAACCACCACGTGAAACGATACCTGTCACACGTTTAGCCGTCATCGGGACAAAGCGTAGTAATACGCCAGCATGAATAGTGAAGTAATCAACACCTTGCTCGGCTTGTTCAATTAAGGTATCGCGAAACACTTCCCATGTTAAATTTTCCACAACACCGTTCACTTTTTCTAAGGCTTGGTAAATCGGTACCGTTCCGATTGGCACAGGGGAATTACGTAAAATCCATTCGCGAGTTTCATGGATATTACGCCCTGTTGATAAATCCATTACCGTATCACCACCCCAGAGTGTCGACCAAACTAACTTCTCCACTTCTTCTTCGATTGATGAAGTGACAGAAGAGTTGCCAATATTGGAGTTTACTTTCACTAAGAAATTACGACCAATGATCATTGGTTCTAACTCTGGGTGGTTAATATTTGATGGGATGATCGCACGGCCTCTAGCGACTTCAGAACGGACAAACTCAGGTGTAATAGATTCTTGTAAATTAGCACCGTAACTCTGTCCTGCATGTTGTGAAAGTAATGCTTCACATTTAATGCGCTCACGACCTTGGTTTTCACGAATCGCAATGTACTCCATCTCTGGCGTGATAATCCCCTGACGAGCATAATGTAATTGCGTCACACATTGCCCTGTTTTAGCACGTAATGGCTTAGGTAAATTAGCAAAGCGTAATTCATTTAAAGATTCGTCCGCTAAACGCTCTTGCGCAAAGTTAGAGGTGACATTATCTAATGTTTCTACATCATCACGCGCTGTAATCCAAGATTCACGTAAACGCGGTAAACCTGCGTGCACATCTATTTTGATAGATGGATCAGTATAAGGGCCTGAAGTATCGTAAACTGGAATAGGCTCATTTTTTTCATAAATAGGATTTTCTTCAGAACCTCCGACAAACGTATCAGTTTGCAGGATTTGGCGCATCGCAACTTTAATTGGGTGAATATAACCATCAATAAAGATTTTTTCTGAATTAGGGTAAGACTGATTATTCAAACTTTGAATATAGTCCTGTGCAGCTTCACGTGATGCACGGCGAGAAAGACCTTTACGATCTGTCGTTTTTAATGTTGAGTTTGTTTCTTGAGACATAGCATTCTTTACCTAGTTTAATATAAACGGTTTATAAAAGATTGCTTGTCGAATAGATGTGGAAGTTAAAAAATATCCAAGAATGGAAAATATACAGATATTTTCTACTTGTTCCCTTCGTAGGTACTAGCCTAATCAGGTTCCACGGATCCCACATGATTACTTTTAAATAAGTATTCACTTAATGTGGTCTCAGCTTCTGAGAATTTCTCATTAGCACTCCGACAAGATGGCAAAGAGTATAGAAGAAATCGCACTAGAATTAAACAATAGTTTAGAGGTGATGTTCACAAACAATGCTGTTAATTAATTAACGAATACAAAAAAACCTAATGATTTGCATCATTAGGGCTTAAATCGTCAAAGACTAGTAAGAAGTATTACTTCTTAGCAGCAGCTTTTTCAGCTTTAAATTTTTCGACTTTCTTTGGGTATTGGGCTTCAGCTACAGCAGCTGGACAAGGCATGTAGTTTTTGAACTCCATAGAGAACT